>JAJFBI010000121.1 GCA_020697385.1 Microvirga sp.
GCCGATGGCGGAGCCGGCAATGAAGGCCGCGAGTGTAATCAGCATGCGGGTGGAGCCGCCGCCCACCGTATAGAGCGTGCCGGAAGCGCAGCCGCCGCCCAGCTGCATGCCGATGCCGAAGATGAAGGCGCCGAAGACCACGCCGATCCCGGCCGGCGACACGTTGCCGGCGACCGACTGGCCGAACAGGGTGCCCGAGGCGAGAACAGGGAAGAACAGTACGGACGCGATGGCCAGCATCACCATCTGGGCGCGCAGACCCTCGCCGCGACGATCCGCGATGAAGACGCGCCAGGCCGAGGTGAAGCCGAAGGCCGCATGATACAGCCCGAGGCCGAGCGCCGCGCCGAGCACGTACAGCGCCGCTTGGCGAGGATTGATGATAGCGCCCAACATGGCTGCGCCGCCGATGATTCCGGCTGCAGCCGCGAAGGTGGCCGGAGCGTTGATGGTCAGGCTCGCGCGGTTTCCTAGAGAAAGAGGCGATGCCACTGCAGAGCTGGACATGGGGGTTCCTGAAGCTGCGCGGAAAGGAAATGCGAGGTGCCTTATGCGCCTTGCACAACCAAGATGGCGTTCGATATAAAGAACGTCAAGATGTGTAATTAACTTGGTAATTACATAAATCTTATGTGATTATGGAGATGGCCTTCGCTTTGCGTCCCTACACCAAGGACGAAGAGCCTTTCCGCAACGAGGTATGACCTGATGACGATCCAGCCTGACGTTCCCTCAGCCATCGGCAACACACCGCTCATCAAGCTCCGCCACGCATCGGAGCTCACCGGCTGCACGATTCTCGGCAAGGCGGAGTTCATGAATCCCGGCCAGTCGGTGAAGGACCGCGCGGCGCTCTTCATCGTCCAGGATGCGGTCAGGCGTGGGGCCTTGCGCCCGGGTGGGGTCATCGTCGAAGGCACGGCAGGCAATACCGGCATCGGTCTGGCACTCGTCGCCAATGCCATGGGCTTCAGGACCGTGATCGTGATCCCGGAAACGCAAAGCCAGGAGAAGAAGGACATGCTGCGGCTGGCCGGTGCCGAGCTGATCGAGGTGCCGGCGGTGCCTTATGCCAATCCCAACAACTACGTGAAGGTCTCAGGACGCTTGGCGGAGCGTTTGGCGAAAGAGGAGCCGAACGGCGCCATCTGGGCCAATCAGTTCGACAACGTAGCCAACCGGCAGGCGCATATCGAGACGACGGGGCCTGAGATCTGGGAGCAGACCGGCGGCAAAGTCGACGGCTTCGTCAGTGCGGTCGGCACGGGCGGGACGCTTGCTGGCGTCGGCATGGCGTTGAAGGAGCGCAACGCGAAGATCACGATTGCGCTTGCTGACCCGATGGGCTCCGCCATCGCGAATTGGGTTCAGACGGGCGAGCTCAAGGCGACCGGTACGTCGATCACCGAAGGGATCGGCCAGGGGCGGGTGACGCAGAACCTGGAAGGCGCACCCATCGATGCGGCGTTCCAGATTCCGGACGAGGAAGCGCTGCCGATCATCTTCGATCTGCTGGAGCACGAGGGACTCTGCCTCGGCGGGTCGTCGGGCATCAATGTTGCGGGTGCGATCCGGCTCGCCAAGCAGCTCGGGCCCGGGCACACCATCGTCACCGTGCTCTGCGACTATGGCACGCGCTACCAGTCGAAGTTGTTCAATCCGGAGTTCCTGCGAACGAAGAATCTGCCCGTTCCCGCATGGCTCGAGAGGAAGAGCACGATCGATCCGGGGCTCGTGTAGCGCAGCAACGTTGCGCCTGCATTCATGGGCCGCGCCTGAACGGATCAGACACGGCCTATTTTCCATCAGGCGGCGGACGACGTGCTCGTCTCCGCGGTTGAAGGTGTATTCGCCGTCTCTTCAGCCCGCTGCTGCTGAGGGCGGCTGAGATTGGCGGGCGAGCGACCCGTCGAATGGGTTGCTGCAGTCGGCGCTTTAGCATGAAGCGAATGAAGATCGGCCTGGATGCTGTCGATCAGATCGACGAGCCAAGTTTCTCCGTTCTGAATGCGCTCGCGCAACGCGGATTTCGCGATGTCGAGCTTCGCCGAAACTTCCATCGTGTTGCGCGACGGCAGGTCGCTGAAATCCTGCTCGATCGTGGACAGCTCGCGCAGCAGCTCATCCCGCAGCGGCCGCTGTTCATCGACCATGATCAGCGGCGAGTTCAGCATGCCGCGCAAGGCAGCCCACCGCAGGCCGAGGGCGCTCACCGATTGCGTTCCATCGAGTCCTGACATGTTTTGGGATTCAGCCACGGTCATTTCCTTTTTGCGAAAGCTCAGAATCGAGACGTGCAGGAAGGAGCATGGTTGTGGCGTGAATCGGGCAGCAGCCGGCAAAAAGCCGCTCCGGATCGCGCTATTTCGAATATGGTTATCGAATTCAGCGAATAAAGAAATACAGTGTCAGCGCAGCCCCGACTGCAATCACGAGCCAGCGGATCATGCTCGCCGGCAGACGGCGACCGAACACCACGCCGATATAACCGCCGATCACGGAGGCTGCGCCGACGATGATCGTCTCCGGCCAACTCACGAGACCCGCCACCACGAACAATACAACAGCAACCAACTGGATCAGCGTTGAGCAGAGATGCTTGGCGGAGTTGATCAGATGGAAGTCGTCGCCTTCGGTAATGGCAAGCGCCGCCAGCATGACGATGCCCATGCCGGCGCCGAAGAAGCCGCCATAGACGGCGACGCCCGTCTGGAACGCGAGACCGGCAGCCCAGGCCTTGGTGGAAGGATGATGGCCTTCATGTTTGCCGATGGCCCGCGCCAGCGCCACGATCTTCGGGCTTGCGGCAAAGAGCAGGGTCGCAAACAGCAGGAGCCACGGCACGAGCTGCCGGAAGGCATCGTTGTTGGTGACGGTGAGAATATAGGCTCCGCCTAGGCCGCCGATGAGGCTGACGATCCCTAGCGCCGCGAATCGCCGGGCATTGGCCGCGAGTTCCCGCCTATAGGCCCAAGCGCTGGAGAGATTGGCCGGCGTGACGGCCACCGCGCTGGTGGCATTGGCCACAACCGGCGGAAGACCGGCGGCGACGAGGGCCGAGAAGGTGAAGAAGGTGCCGCCGCCCGCAATGGCGTTGACGAGACCGGCCGCAAGGCCCGAGGCGGCGAGCAGCGCCGCAGTGGACAATTCCATGATGATCAGTCTGGTGGTGATGACGGCAGGGCAGGATGGTTCGGGATGTCAGGCATAGGACGGACGCCCGCCGAGTGCAATCATGGGGTGGTCAGGCGGCGGGAATCTGCTTGTAGAACACGGTCGTGTCGCAGAATCCGCCCTTGGGCCAGAGGGCATAGTTCGGGATGATGCCTGACTTCACCCAGCCGGCCCGCTCATACAGACGCTCCCCGTCACTGCCGGTCACCGTATCGAGCACGAGCACGGTCTTGCCGGCGTTCGCTGCCGCCTCTTCGGCCGCCCGCATCAGGGCGGCCCCCACCCCCTGCCTTCGGGCCTGGCTGTGAACGAGCATCTTGGCGATGTCGGCCCGATGGGGCTGGTTCTCGGGCTGCTTGAGGATGACCTGGACGGTGCCGACGATCATGCCGCTGGAGGGATCCTGAGCGACGAGCAGGATCCGCTCTCCGGCGGCGACGCCCTCGGCCACCCCCTGCCAGAAGGCATCGGCTCTTTCTCGTGTCAGGGGCAGCATGAAGCTGACCGAGGCGCCGCCCTCGACACAGTCGATCAGCACGGCCGACAGGGCGACGACCTGCTCTTGAGCTTCCTGCGGGGTGAGCGGACGGATGGTGACTAGCTCTCTCATAGGGTCTGTCTCATCGGGGGGCGAAGCCGGCTCGCGGATCGGTGGCAAGCGCCACCACATAGCGGGCAGGAACCTCTGTTAGGTTGCGAAAAACGATCAGTTGGTCGAGCCGCATGGAGAGACAGTCGCCGGTGCCAAGGCGATAGGTCTCATCCCCGAGCGTGAGCGTGATGGCGCCTTCAACGATCCAGATCTGCTGATGAACGGTGGTGGCTCGATGGCTCGTATCATAGGCCACCCGCGCGCCGGCCGGGAGCATCACCTCTACCAGCTCGACTGGGGAGGGGAAGCCCGGCGCGGACAGGTTGCGCCGCATGTAGCCGCTCTCCGGGTCGCGCCAGATCCGTTGATCCTCACGCCGCGACAAGGGAGAGGCAGCCGCGCTCTCCTGCTCGGCGAACAGAGATGCCAATGTTACGCCAAGCCCTGCGGCCAGCTTATCGAGAACGGCGGCTGTCGGGCTGCTCTCGCCACGCTCGATGAGGGAGATCATGGAACGGCTGACGCCTGTGCGCTCGGCCAAGCCGTCGAGGGTCATGCCCGCTCCCGTGCGAAGGTCACGGAGGCGAAGGGCCAGGTGGGTGCCGATGCTCGACGGTTTATCCATTAACATAGAATGCAATTCTATTATAATGGAGTAAAGCGGCAGCTTAGAGCTGTCTGGGCGGCGGCGCCTCGCCAAAAAAGGAGTCGCCAGACAGCTTGGCGGGCCTTATGGCTGCGGTTTGCTGTGGATCACGCAGGGGCACTCCATTGCCCTCGGCAGAACAAAAGAAGATTTTCAACCCATGTCGAACGTGATCCCTCTTGCCCCCCGACTGAAGCCGGGCCGGTCTGTTGCCGCCGAGGCAGAGGAGCGGGCTGCCCTCGCGGCCGATCTCATCGACCTGATCGAGCGCGTGCGGGAGCTGACGGAGCATGTAGCCGACCTGCCGGGCCCTCCCTTGCAGATCCAGCAGACCGCGCAGCAATTGCTCGATGCCGGCACGGCTCTCGAGCGCGCCGTGGATTCCCTCACCGAGGGCGGTGAGTGGGTGCCGTTTTAAGATCCGGCACCTCATCACCTTCACTCCACTATCGTAAAGCCTCCAGCCGTTCCCGGGCCTGTGCCATGCCCAAGCTCTGTGCCTGCGTGTAGAACTCCCGCGCCTTCGCCGCATCACCCTTGAGCCCCATCGCACCGAGCTTCGAGAGCACGTTGGGATCGAAGGTTTCGGCCAGCAGGAAGGCCGCACGGGCATGGCCGCCCGCAAGCGCGCGCTCGAGAAGGAGACGTGCGCTGCTCACGTCGCCTTTATGCAAGAGATCTTCGGCGCGGGATATGAGCCGGTCGTCCACCTTTGCAGGCTCGCTGCTGACCGACGGCGCGCCCCCGAGCAATGGCACGCTTGTCAGAGGCAATGGTTGAATGCTTTCCGGCAAGGCTGCGACGACCACTTCAGTGGAAGCCCTGAACGGCAGTGCGGATGTGGTGTCCTGAGCGGTCGGCGGAGCCTCGGGCAACAGCGCACGCGCTTGAATTGCCGGAGCAGGAGCAGCCCCCGGGAGCGGTGAACTCAACGGAGGCTCCGCGCCCGCTGCCGCAAGCCGGAACACTACAGGCGCGGGACCGGGCTGATGAGGCTCCTTGAGGGCACGCAGTTCATCACCGGTCGCGGTCAGCTCCTGCGTCAGCACATCGCTCCGCATCTGGGCGCGCGCCAGGGCCTTCTCCAACTCGGCCATCTTGGACGATGCCGAGGCCACGATGTCGTCCTTGAGACCCTGCAGTTCCTTCAGATCCTCGAGTGCGCCGGCGAGTTGGCGTTCTGCCAGTTCCTTTCGCTCGCGCTCCTGCCGCAATTGATCGTCCGACGCGGCAACAGCCCGGACGGAGGCCTGCTCCTTGGCGGCCTGCAGGGTGCGGTACTCCTCCTTGAGCCGATGCAGTTCCTGCTCAAGCGTTCCGCTGTGATCCTTCTCCCGCTGCAAGTCCTGCTGCATCTCTGCCGCTTTGACGTCTTGAGAGGCTGTGTCGGATTCAAGTCGAGCAGCAAGAGCGTTGTGCTCCTGCATCAGGGCCGTCAGGGTCTGCGTGATCACGCCACCGTAGGATCGTTCCTGCTCGAGAGCTTCCTGGAGTTCGGCCAAGTTGGCGTGGCCAGTGTCTGCGGTTGTCGTGCAGGGTCCCGATGGGGCCGCTGCAGGAACCTGCATCGGGGATGGCGGATGGGCAGACGCTTGAACGTTGAGGTCCTGCAGCGCTTCGAGCAGGCTCGGATTGTTCAGGTGGTCGGAAAGAACGATCGCAAGAGTGCCGACCTCGATGGCTGTGTTGAGGCTGGTTTCGGCCGCCTTCAGGTCTCCCTTGCGGATCGCGCTTTCGAGATCGGCCGCAAGCTGGCGCCGATCTGCGGATGTCAGCAGAAGCGGAAGAAGATTCTGCAGATCCTTCTGCGCAAGAGCGATGTCGACGGGGCTGCCCTCTTCCTGTGCGCCAGGAACGACGCGGGGAGAATCCTGCGCGGCCGCAGGACCGAGAAGCGCGAGGCCAAGGCATGTCGTCGCCAGCAATTCGGTGATGAAAAGTCTTGATCCAGATGATGTGTACCCAATCATGTCGGACCTCCTGTTGTTATCGCCGAAGGTTTGAGGAGCAGCCTTCGGCTTCGGGTCCTGCCGGGAGCGTCAATCTTGTCGGGTCGTCCTCCGGAGTGCTTTCTCCCGGTTGCCCTGCCAGGCCAGGAACTCACGGAATAGAACTTCGCGTTCCTGCGCCGAGACGTTGATTCCCCGGTTGTTCATGAAGAACTCGAAGCTCTGGACCTGTGGGGAGGGATTGCGGGCCGCGACGGCACGATCCAGCCAGTCCTGCGCAGGTTTCACCCGCTCCCAGCCGGGCACGTCGGCCGCGAGGTTGACCTCCTTCCACTTCGGATGCCGGCCGGGCTGCAGGAACTCGTCGAACCGGGAGAAGAACGCATCCACGAAGCGCTTCACGCGGTTGTAGCGGTCGGAGTTTTCCGGCCAGTTGAACACGGCGAGCAGGCTGCCGACCGCCAGGGTCTCGACGGGCTTGGAGGCGTCGACGAGCTGAGGATAGTCGGCGTCTGCAAAGCGTGCCGGGAAGTAGCTCTCGGCGATCTCGCCCTCGAACGGAATCGGCAGAAGATGGAAGCGCCCCTCGGTCTGGAATTCCGCGATGGCGCGCACCGGACGTCCGGCTACATAGACGGCAGCCTGGATCTCGCCGGACTTGAGCTTCGCATAGGATGAAGCCTGATCGAAGGTCGTGACCTCGGGCTTGATGCCGAGCTTTTCGAAGATCAGGCGCGAGGTGAGGTTGGTGCCGCTGCCGGCCTTGTCGATGTTGACCTTCTGGCCGTCGAGCTGCCGGATGTCCGTGATCTGCCGGCTGGCGATGATGTGCACCTCCTCGTTATAGAGGCGGGTGATGAAGCGCAGGCGCCGGACGGCGCTGTCCTGCAGCTTTTCAGCTTTCAACTGCTCGCGGGCATCCATCTGCACGATGCCGATATCGACGCCGCGCAGGAACATGATGTCGCGCAGATTCTGCAGAGAGCCGCGGCCGATCATCGGCAGTACGCGCAGATCCTCGCCGTCGAGCACGTTGGCGAGATCCGCCGCGATGCGGATATAGGTGCCGTCCGCACCGCCCGAAATCACCCCGAGCGTGCCCGTATTGGCGCGGGACGGATTGAAGGACGGCGCCGTCTGAGCCGATGCGGCCATGGCGCCGGATATCAGGAAGGCTGCCACGGCGACAGCTTGGGCAAACGGGTGACCGCAACGTTGGCGGATTGAAGAGAAAACCGAAACCGGACCCGACATTCTTGTCCCTCCCCGGAGGAGCCCTATGGCTGTTCGTCGATTTGATCGTT
>JAJFBI010000755.1 GCA_020697385.1 Microvirga sp.
GACCCCGCTATTCGCCTTGCGGCAGCGGGGTGCGGAGGGCCCTTAACCTAATTACTCTCGCCTCGGCTCGACCGGCCGCGCCACCACAGCAATGCTCGCTTCGAGAGCGAATGCCAGTCCTTTCTGCCGGAGCTTTGCAAGAAGTGTCTCGAGCACTTCGGTCGGTTCAAATCCGAAGCGGCTGGACCGAGAAGGCGTGCTGAGGGGCGAGCATCAGCTCGGAGAGTGCCCATACCAGCGCATCGAGCCGGTCGGGGCTTTTCGCTCCGACGTAGCCGGCGCTCGACATGTTGAGCATCTGCTCCTCGAGCTGCGGGAAGCGCCCGAGGTGACAAACGGTGTTCTTTTCATAGAGCGCCGACACCGGCTCGGCGCGGACAGCCTTGCCGCGCGAAGCGGTGATGACGGTTACGGGGATGCTGCTTCGGACGGTCTTGATCGTGTGTTCGACCATGGCGCCGCCGTAGTTGATTTCGGCCACGATGCGGTCAGCGCGGAACTCGTCGAAGGCGTGGACAGCGCGACGTGCCCATTCAGCCGGCCCGGCGCGGATCGAGCGATCGGCCAGCACATAGGCTTTGCCATCGCTGCCCTTGGCGGCGACCACGATGCCGATCTCGTCGGAGCGCTCGCCCTCGCGGCCGGAGGCGCCAGAGGGGTCGACCGCCACCACGACCCGCTTCAAGGAGGGCACGGCGCCGCTCTCAAGGAGAGTGTCAAGGGTGCTGCCGGGCCGAGCCTCGATGCGGGTGCGGTCGATCACCTCGAGCGTCCACAGCGCACCCTCGATCTCGGGCGACCACTCGCCCTCGAAGAAGCGGCGGCGTTGCTTCTCCGGCAGGCTGTCGAGGGTCGCCACATAATCAGAGGCGATGTTGTCGCGGTTGTCCTCCGGGTTGAGGCCGAGTTCGGCGTACTGGCTCGGATCGACCGGGCGCCCGGTCTCCGGATCGCGCCCCTCCTTCCAGAGCCGATAGGTGTAATGGCCGGTGCCGGGCGGGTTGCAGTCGAAGTACTCGCGGGGCTGCAGGCCCGCAATCTGCTGGGCGAGGCGGGTGCGCGCCATCAGCACCGAGCCATAGGGGATCTGCGAACACTCGTTGTAGAAGAGGGTCACGAACTCCATGCCAAGGATCTTCTCGACGCGCTCGTGGTCGTCGAGGCCGCCGACCCAGACCTCGGAGCCGTTCGGCAGCGCGATGTAGCCATCCTGCTTGTGCGGCTTCCACGAGACGCCCGGGAAGCACAAGCGCATCACCTTGGGAAAGGTGTCGAGCCAGATCGAGGCGCGGGCGGCGTTGCCCCGAAAGCGCAGGATGGCGTGACGCGAGCCCGCGCCGCGCAGGGCCCGCAGCACGATCGCGCGTACGAGCACGAAGGTCTTGCCCGATCGCGAGCCGCCGCGCAGAAGCGTGTGCTTCTGCCGGCCCGCGAGAAGCTTGTTGGCGAGCGTCTGCCGCTCGGTCAGCCTGAAGCGTCGCGTGGTCGGCGGGCGCAAGCTCGCGCCGCTCATCGGCGGCAAGGCTGGGAGCTGCATGCGAGAACTCCATGAGTGGGAGGGGCCGGCGCGCTGGTGCGCCGAGCCGGCGATGGTTTGGGGGGTGAAGGAGATCGAGAGCGGACGCTGTACGCGGGCGCAGTCGCGGCGTCCGCCCCATGAGCGTGCCGACTACAGCCGCATGTCGTCGTCACTGACGATGAGCTGGATGGTCGGCCCGACCTCCTCGTTCACCTCCCGGCAGTGCTGGGCGATGAAACGGATGACGGCAAGGTCGCCGGCGGCGGCCTTGTTGGCGACCATTCGCGCCGCAACCTCGATGCGCGGCACCTTCTTGCGGGCGCCGTTCTCCGTGACGACGACCTTCCCCCTCAGCGCCTGGTCGATCGCCTCGAGCAAGGTCTTGCCTCGCGCGCCTCGCCCGCGCGGATTGCCCGAGTGCCCTTTGCGGAAGCGGGTATGGACCGGAGGTCGGCGGTAGCCGACTTCGTAGTCAGCCGAGGCGCCTTTCTCTTTCTTCTCGCTCATGCCAGCTCCTCGGCCGCAGGAGCGGGCGCAGCCTCAGCCCGGATCGCCATGACGTCCTCGAAGTGTTGTCCGCTCGCTTCCAGACGGGCCTGCTTGCCGGTGAAGGTCTCGAAGCGCTTCAGGATACGGTCGCAGTAAACGGGGTCGAACTCGACGAGGCGAGCCAGCCGGCCGCACTTCTCGGCCGCGATCGCAACCAGCGCCACCGGCTTCACAGTCGGATGCATCGCAAGCTCGTCCATGCGCCCTGCCTTCATGGTGTTGACCCCGGCATAGTCCCAGACATTGGTGCGGTAGCGCCCAGTGTCGCCGAGGCCGAAGCTGTTGGTGTGGGGCGCCGTGCCGACCTTGAACACGAAGACGAGCTCGTGCTTCGAGCGGTAGAAGGTGCCCATGCCGCCATTGTTCTTGTTCCAGACGCAGAGGTTCTTCAGCTCCGAGAACACCGCCTCACCGGCGTCAAGCAGCTCGCCCATGTGACGCCAATCCATGCACACGAAGGCGATGGCGCCGTCGCGGCAGACCGCAGCGGCGTTGCCGAGGGTCTGGCGCAGGAAGCTCGTGAAGGCGTCCCGGCTCATCTCGCCGACCCCCATGGCGAACTCGCGATGGCGCGTGCGCCCGAGCCCGCAGACATGGCCGTCGATCGGCACGTTGTAGGGCGGGTCGGTGAAGACGAGGTCGGCTTGTCCGCCGTCCAGGGCGAGCCGCAAGACGGCTTCGTCCTGGGCATCGCCGCAGACCAGGCGATGGCGACCGACAAGCCAGACGTCACCGGGCCGGGTCACGGCCTGGCCGTCGTCCGGCAAAGGCGGGAGATCGTCGGCCGCGTCGTCCTTGGCCGCAGGCGAGCGCTCGCGCGCCTGGTCCAGGATGATCTCGGTCTCGGCCAGCGAGAAGCCCGTGAGCTCGACGTCGAAGTCGAGATCGATCAGGTTCTGAAGCTCGAGCGCGAGCGTATCCTGGTCCCACCCGGCATTGAGGGCGAGCTTGTTGTCGGCGATCACATAGGCCCGGCGCTGGCGCGCATCGAGGTGGGAGAGGCGCAGCGTCGGCACCCGCGCTAGGCCGATGAGCTTCGCGGCTTCGACCCGCCCGTGCCCGGCGACGATTTCGTCATCGTCGCTGATCAAGACCGGGTTGGTGAAGCCGAAGCGCTCGATGCTGCGGGCAATCTGCTTGATCTGCTTCTTCGAATGGGTGCGGGCATTCCCAGGATAGGGGCGCAGGGTCGTGACCGCGATGTGTTGAATGGTGAGGTCTTGCACGGTTCTTCTCGTGATGAGTCAAGCCAAGCGTCGGGCCCGGACGGCTCGCGAGCCGGCGCAGGTTGCAAGACACTGGCGTGACGGAGGATGATCGCTGCGCTTGTTGGCAGGCGACCGGCTTGGAGGCGCGTCCTTCACAGGCCCGCGCCGGCGACAAGCTCGGCTCGGCACGGCCCGGGAGCACGCGCGAGCTGAGCGGAAAGCCTAAACCGGATTACCACCGGCCCAGGGCTAGAACGACCAAACGCGCGCAAG
>JAJFBI010000122.1 GCA_020697385.1 Microvirga sp.
ATCGGCATGAACGCCTTCATCACGAGCGAGCCGGGTGGCGTGATGGAAGCCTCCACCGCCCTGCCCACGCAAATCTTCATCTGGTCGGACAGCCCGGAAAGAGGCTTCGTCGCGCGGACCTCGGCCGCCATCCTCGTGCTGCTTGGATTCCTGTTCGTGATGAACGCGGCGGCAATCTTCCTGCGGCAAAGATTCGAGCGACGCTGGTAATGGAGTCCTCCGGTATGAACATGGTCCCTCAGCCACAGCCAGCCGAAAGCCCGGTCGCCGCCGACCGGAAGCCGAAGATGCGCGGGCGCAACGTCCGGGTGTTCTACGGAGAGAAGCAGGCGCTGTTCGACGTCAATCTCGACATCGGAGAACGACAGGTCACGGCGCTCATCGGCCCGTCCGGCTGCGGCAAGTCGACCTTTCTGCGTTGCCTCAACCGCATGAACGACACGATCGACATCGCACGGGTGACCGGCGAGATCACGCTCGATGGCGAGGATGTCTACGATTCATCGATCGACGTCGTCGAGCTGCGCGCCCGGGTCGGCATGGTTTTCCAGAAGCCCAACCCCTTCCCGAAATCGATTTACGAGAACGTCGCCTACGGTCCGCGCATCCACGGCCTGGCCAAAGACAGGCCGGCACTCGACGCCATGGTCGAGGGCAGCCTGCGCAAGGCCGGGCTTTGGGACGAGGTGAAGGACCGCCTGTCCGATTCCGGGGCCGGGCTGTCGGGCGGCCAGCAGCAGCGGCTGTGCATCGCCCGCGCCATCGCGGTGTCGCCCGAAGTCATTCTGATGGACGAGCCCTGCTCGGCACTCGACCCGATCGCCACCGCCCGCATCGAGGAATTGATCGACGAACTCTCGCAGAACTACACCATCGTCATCGTCACGCATTCGATGCAGCAGGCGGCGCGCGTCTCCCAGCGAACCGCCATGTTCCATCTCGGCTATCTGGTCGAAGAGGGGGAGACCGGCGAGATGTTCACCAATCCACGGGAGAAGAAGACGCAGGACTACATAACCGGCAGATTCGGTTGAAGCCGGGCGACCGGGCTCGGCTCCGCCCGCCGCCCTTGGAAGGGATCAGGAAGACGGGGATGCGCGGATGAATGCGCCGAAGATCATGGTCGTGGAAGACGAGGAGTCGCTCGGCATCCTGCTGAGCTACAACCTCGAGGCCGAAGGCTTCGAGGTCGAAGTAGTGACGCGCGGCGACGAAGCCGAGACGCGGCTGCAGGAAAACGTCCCCGATCTCCTGATTCTCGACTGGATGCTGCCGGCCCTGTCGGGGATCGAACTGTGCCGGCGGCTGCGGAAGGGGTCCGAAACCGAGCGCCTGCCGATCATCATGCTGACGGCTCGGGGCGAGGAAGGCGACCGGGTGCGCGGACTGTCCTCCGGTGCCGACGATTATCTGGTCAAGCCCTTCTCGACTCCCGAGCTGCTCGCCCGCGTTCGCGCGCTCCTGAGGCGCGCCAAGCCGGAAGTCCTGTCGTCCGTGCTGAGGGCGGGCGACATCGTGCTGGACAGGGAGGCGCACCGCGTGTTCCGCGCACAGACCGAGATCAGGCTCGGCCCGACCGAGTACCGGCTGCTGGAATTCCTGATGCAGAATCCAGGACGGGTGTTTTCCCGCAGCCAATTGCTCGACAAGGTGTGGGGCGACGCAGTCTACATCGACGAGCGGACGGTCGACGTGCATGTCGGCCGGCTACGCAAGGCGATTAACCGGAGCGGGCCGGATGCGATCCGCACGGTTCGCGGTGCCGGTTACGCTTTGGGGAAGGATCGGCCTTGAAAGCCGCCCGCCATGCGCAGCCTGGCGAAAGGCTGCGTCCGGGTCCCCGACGCCGGGTGGTCGCGATGAATGATTGGCGGCAGCGCCGTCGCCTGTGGCAGGATGGCCGGTATTTTCCTTGCCTGAGGGGACATGTGCGTGCGGAGGGAGCAGCAGGATTGAGCGAAGAGGCCGCGGGCAAGGAAACCCTCGTGGCGCGGGCGCGCAGCAGGCTCTGGCGCGGCAGGTGGATCTTGGGCGCGGCCAGCCTGGCACTTCTGGCGACAAGCGCCATGACGGGCGGCCCGGTTTTTGCCGCGCTGGCAGGAATGCTCTTCGTCACCGCCGTGACCGTCTTCCTGCCGGCAGGCGGAGAAAGCGGCCGCACCGCCGAAGGTCCCGCCTTGCGTACAGCCGGTTTCAGCACCGCAGATCTCATCGGAGCGGTTCGCGATCCGGTGATCGTCGTCGATCAGCAGACTTCCGTCGTCGAAACCAACGCCGCAGCCCGGTCGGCCTTTCTCTTACTGGAGCCCGGCACGTTGCTGTCCCTGCGGTTCCGATCGCCGGAGATGCAGCGCCTGCTGCAACACCTTTCGGAAGCCGGCTTCGAGGGTGGCGAGGCCGAGTATCTCGAGCGGGTGCCGATCGAGCGGCTCTATCGCGTCTTCGCGTCGCCCGCCGGAAGCTCCGGACTGCGTGTTCTGGTGTTCCGGGACCGGAGCGAAACGCGTCGCATCGAGCGCATGCGCGCCGATTTCGTCGCCAATGCCAGCCATGAAATGCGAACCCCCCTTGCATCGATCGCCGGCTTCATCGAGACCCTGCGAGGCTCCGCCCGAAACGACCCGGCCGCGCGCGACAGTTTCCTGCAGATCATGCAGAACCAGACCGACCGGATGGCGCGTCTGATAGACGATCTCCTGTCGCTCTCCCGGCTCGAGATGAAGCCGCTCATCGATCCGGACAGCAGGGTCGACCTCGTTGCCGTCGTCAACGACGTGATCGGGGCGCTCGCACCCCTGGCGCTCGACTGCGAAGTCGCCGTCACGCGGGAGTTCGCACTCGACCAGGCCCCCGTGGCCGGCAGCCGCGACGAGCTTTTCCAGGTCTTCGAGAACCTGCTTCAGAATGCCTGCAAGTACGGCCGGTCCGGCGCTTCGGCCGTGGTCTCCATCGCCGAAGCCGGCTCCGCTCCATCGCGTGAATTCCAGGTGACCGTCACGGATTTCGGCCCCGGCATAGCCGAGGAGCACATCCCGCGGCTGACCGAACGCTTCTACCGGGTGGATACCAACGGGTCGCAGAAGGGAACTGGCCTTGGGCTGTCCATCGTCAAGCACATCCTGACACGTCACAACGGGTATTTGTCGATAGTCTCGGAACTGGGAAAAGGCTCCGCCTTCACCGTTCATCTGCCGGCCGCATGATGCGCGTCCGGTGCAGCAAAGGATTTCTTGGGACATGCAAGCCTCGCACATAGTCCGCTCTTACGACGATGACCTGAAGTTCCTGGCCAACCGGATCGCCGCAATGGGCGGCCACGCCGAACGGATGGTCGACGATTCGATCCGCGCCCTGGTCAACATGGATCAGGTCCTCGCGCGCAAGGTGATCGCTGACGACGCCGTCCTCGACGAGGGGCAGCGCGAGATCGATGAACGAGCAATCCTTATCATCGCCCGGCGGCAGCCCCTGGCCGGCGACCTTCGCGCCATCATCGGCGCCATCCGCATCGCGGCTGACATCGAGCGCATTGGCGACCTCGGAAAGAACATCGCCAAGCGGGTCGTGGCGGTGTCCGAGACGCGTCAGCCGCTGCGCCTGTTTCGAGGCATCGAAGCGCTCGCCGAACTGACGCTGACGCAGCTCAAGGACGTGCTCGATTCGTTTGCGACGCAATCCGTCGACCGGCTCGGCCTGGTGCGGGACCGTGACGCGCGGATCGACGCCATGTTCACGTCCCTGTTCCGCGAACTGTTGACCTACATGATGGAAGATCCACGCAACATCACTGCGTGCACGCACCTTCTGTTCTGCGCCAAGAACATCGAAAGGATCGGCGATCACGCCACCAACATAGCTGAAACGGTGTTCTACGCGGTGACCGGAACGCTGATGCCCGCCGAGCGGCCGAAGCACGACAAGAGCCCTGACGTCGTTGCCGCTCCGAAAGGCTCGTGAGATCGCCGCGGACGAGTCCGAACTCCGCTGCCTTTCAATCACGCGCGGCTCCATGGAACCGGTCCAGCACTCGAACCGTTGCTGGCGGCATCAAGGAGGTCGGCCATGGCAGACGACAAGACGAAAACGGATGGTCGCGACCGCGGCAGGGTCGCAGCCGGCGAAGACTACGAAGTGCAGCATCTTTCGGAACAGACCGGCCTGTCGATGGAGCAGGCGCGCGTGCTGATCCGCCGCTACGGCAACGACCGGCAGAAGCTCATGGAAGAGGCCAAGAACTTCCGCGCCTGAGGGGCTTCGCGCCACGGCCAGAGCGGCGAAATCAGCGGCTCTGGCTCCCTTACGATCATTCCGTCACGAGGTTTCACCGGACGCCGGACGCCAGAGAGGCGGGCCAGCGGAGATCGCCGCGGTAATCTGGACGTGCTTCACTGTTGGCTTGTGTAGGGCAGGTCCTCATCCGGATTGGCGGTCTTCAGCCTTGGCGACAGCACGAAGACTGCAACGAGGACTATCGCAGCCAGAAGCAGAATGATCATCACTACACGCTGCATTTCAGGCGGCCTCAGCTACGGCCGGCCGGCTGGCCGGTCCGGCCCTCGCATGGAGCCATCCACGCGTGCAGCCTGCTCCCATGGAGCGACTCAACGCCGGCGCGGGGCCTCCGGCCCGGTCTCGGAAATCTTGAACGGACTCGACGGTTCCACCAGGGTCTCCGGGCTGGTTTCGCCGAGATCTTCGAGAATGCTGAGCCGGGCACGGTTCAGTCGGCTCTTGATGGTGCCGACCGCGCATTGGCATATTTCGGCGGCCTCTTCGTAGCTCACGCCAAGCACCCCGATGAGCATCAGCACCTCGCGATGATGCGGCGAGAGACGGTTCATCGCGTCGTGCACCTCGCGGCCGCGGACGCTCCACTCCTGCGTCGCCTCGACGACCGGCCGTTCCGAGACGCAGGCTGCCGCGCCCGGCGCCTCGCGTACGTAGGTCTTGATCCTGGTGTAGAACGTATTGCGCATGATCGTGAACATCCACGACTTCATGCGGGTGCCCTCCTGGAACTTGTCCATGTTGGCGAGGGCCTTGGTGAGTGTTTCCTGGACGAGATCGTCGCCATCCGATGGGTCCGGGCAAAAGGTCCGCGCAAAGGCACGGAGCGCCGGAATCAGATCAACCACATTTTCGTCGTTCTTCCGGGTGGCCACCACTCTCGTCCTTTTGAGGTTCCGCACGCCCGTGGGGACAATGCGGAACGCGACGGCAAGTTCCTCTTGATCCCGACCGCTTCGACGGTCATTCCGGCTTGGAAGACCGAAAGTTTAACGTACGCACCGGAACTCCGTTCCACCGCGGCAAAAGGACTGGGGAACTTGGCGCGGCCGGAGATCACCGGGTGCCATTGCCGGCCACGGATGTGCTCTGGAAGGGTCAGTTCGCCAAGGCGCAGACATGCCGGCCTGATGCGGTATTGTCCTGTGGAAGTCACGCAGCTTGGGGCTTCGCTGTCGAGCCTGCTGCCATCCGAAGCGGCCGCGAGGCAACGCGGCATCTGCCGCTCCGCCGCGTCTGCCGGGCGCGGCACACGTTCCGGCTGCCTCCCGTGTGTCGATAGCCGGGCCAGAGCGCGAACGGCGATGGGACTGGCGCGCGATGGAACCACTTTCCGCGAGGGTTGTTGTGACGTTGCATCCAATCCGGAGAGAACCGATGGCAACCAAGAAGAGCACACAGGCTCAGCCGAAAGGCCTGGAAGATCTTTTTCATCACGGCCTGAAAGACATTTATTACGCCGAGCGCAAGATCCTGACGGCACTTCGCAAGATGGCGAAGGCCGCGCAGTCCCAGGAGGTGACCGCGGCGTTCGAGAAGCATCGCGTCGAAACCGAAGGACAGGTCGAGCGGCTGCAGCAGGTCTTCGAGATTTTCGGAAAGCGCGCCCAGGGCAAGACCTGCCCCGGCATCGACGGGATCATCGAAGAGGGCGAGGAAATTCTGGACGACTTCAAGAATGCGCCGGCACTTGATGCCGCTCTCGTGGCGGCAGCACAGGCGGTCGAGCATTACGAGATCTCCCGCTATGGAGCGCTGGCCACCTGGGCCGGCCTGCTCGGCCTCAAGGATGCCGTCGCTCTGCTCGAGCAGAGTCTCGAGGAAGAGAAGAGAACCGACGCGACTTTGACCCAATTGGGCGAAGGGGGCGTGAACGAACGCGCCTTGCAGGAAGCCGCCTGAACCCTTCGATTTCGTGATTGCGCCCGCGCCGATCAGGCGCCGATGCGACGGTGCCGAGAGGCCGGCGGGACAGCCCTGCCGGCGTCTCGCCGCTGCGGCCAGTGACACTTTGCGAGAGCTGAACGGCGTCACGCAGGGGCAAGGCAGACCGTCAAGACTTTCGCAGAACAATATCCTAAAATAGTCCGCAACACTTAAAGGTGGTGAGAACGCCGGCATTGCACAGGTGGGTGTGACGAAAGAATGTCCCTCGCCCTTGCTCCACTGTTCGAGTTGCCGGTCACGCCGCTGATTCAAGCTTTGCGAAGGATACGAGATTGCCGGGCTTCCCAATCGTCGATACACACCTTCATCTCTGGGATCCGAGGCTGATCAACTATCCATGGCTCGCCGGCAACGCGCTCCTGGAGCAGCCATACCTGCTCGAGCGACACCGCCAGGATTTCAAGGACGTCGAGATTGAAGCGATGGTTTTCGTACAGTGCGAAGCCGAGTTTCCGGCGTTTGCCAGGGAAGCTGATTTCGCCGCGGAGCAGGCCCGCCTCGATCCGCGAATCAAGGGGATGGTGGCCTGGGCGCAGCTGGAGAAAGGCAGTGCGGTCGAAGCCGACATCGTGCAGCTGAAGCGTCATGGGATCCTGCGCGGCATAAGGAGGATCATCCAGTTCGAGGATGACCCTGATTTCTGCCTGCGGCCGGAGTTCATCACCGGCGTCCGGATGCTCGCCGATCATGGGCTGTCCTTCGATATCTGCATCGACCACCGGCACATGTCCAACATCCTGAAATTCGTGGAGGCCTTGCCGGAAGTGACGATGGTTCTCGATCACATCGGCAAGCCGGCCATTCGTGACCGCCTGCTGCAACCCTGGGCGAGCCAGATGCGCGAGCTGGCGCGCCTCTCCAACGTGTTTTGCAAGGTTTCGGGTGTCGCTACCGAAGCATCCCTGGACTGGACCGAAGATGACATCAAGCCCTTCGTGGATGTCGCCTTTGCAGAGTTCGGTCTCGAGAGGACCATGTTCGGCAGTGACTGGCCGGTCATGCTTGGCGCCATCTCCCCGCAACGCTGGATAGCCTTTCTCGACGCCTTTCTTATATCTTCCGGGGAGATTGGCCGGCGGCGTTTCTGGCGCGACAACGCGATCGCCGTCTACCGCCTTGATATCTGAGTCGACCCCGCCTTCGAAGAAGATCCGGAGCGATCCCGCCTTTGGCGAAACCGGTCCCCTGAACGTCCGATATTTTCCACTTAAAGCTGCTTGCTTTTGAAATTGCCGTGCGTTACAGCAACCCGGTTTTTCTCTTGATTATTATGTGGGTTACATGAACCAGGATCAACTTGACAACCTCGTCGGCCTCACCGCGGACGTCGTCTCCGCTTATGTGTCGAACAATCCCGTGCCGGCAGACCAGCTGCCCGTGCTCATCTCGAGCATCCATCAGTCG
>JAJFBI010000123.1 GCA_020697385.1 Microvirga sp.
CACGTCCGGATAGTCGTAGAAGCGGAGCGTGCCCCAGTTCTCGTTCGCGATGTCGCCGTTGGTGAAGAACGAGGTCGTACGACCGGCGGTCAGGCCGCCGAACTGGATGTAGGCCTGGGCGATGTTCGACGAGGTGCCCGGTCCGCCGTACACGCCGGTCTCGCGGCTCATCTCCATGCGGACGAAGGCGCGGAGCAGGCCGTAGGCGGTAGCGGTGCGGGCGTCGAGCTGGACGCGGCCGCGGGCCAAGAAGCCGATCGAGTCGTCCTCACGGGAGCGCGGCTCGAGATAGCTATATTCGGCGCGGACGCGGCCGCCAACGCGGAGGCAGGTTTCCGTCCCCGGAATGTAGAAGAAGCCTGCGCCGTAGGTCGAGCAGACGCGGACGTACTCGACGGCAGCGGCCTTGGCGACCGGCAGGTCGGCAGCTTGTGCCCCCACGGCAGCCGCAAGACCCGCAGCCGATCCGAGGAAGAGGCTCTTAGCGAGCTTCATGGTGTTCTCCAAAGAAGTCAGGGTCCCAGACCCGTGTACAACCGTGACCATATTTTAGCTCTCAGGCCCGATGCAATAAAGCTTCGTTTCCAGTCAGCTCAAGTGATGCGCAGCATGCTGAAAAGATAGGCATTCCAAGTAGATGCCCCATTTTATTCTCTCGAGTGTGGCCCAGATTCAACACACCGATCCGATCCTGCCTTTCCACCGACCCCTTCCTTGAAATCTTTATTGGCCGGCCGATCCCTCAATCACCGAAGAAGTCCAGTTCGAACTCGCGGCAGGTATACCCGACCGGGCACTGAGGCGTGTCCCGTGTGGGCACGAACGCGGGTTCGATCATCTCGTTGCGCAAGCAGAACCGCCCGTCGCTGACATAGCGGTCATAGGTGTAGGTACCGGTCCCTAGAACAATCTGACCCCGCGAGAAGACGAGGCCGCGGGCCTGGTCGCAGGTCATGTTAGGAGTCAGCGGCCGTGGCTGGGCCTGGACGCCCGATGCGGCAAGCACGAGAGCCAGAACACATACAATCCTTCGCATCGTCATACCCTTCGTACCGATTGTCCGAACGGAATACTTTTCGAAATGACAACGCTTCAAGCAGAGCTTTGTTACCGGGAGGCTCTTTGGCCGGAGAAGGCGTGAGACCGCTAAAGCATGGGCTGCAGGCGCCGCGCCAGATCGACGGCGCCGGCATAGTCGGTCTTTCCCGAACCCAACACCGGGATGCTCGCAACCAGAATGGAGCGGGGCACCCAGAGTTCCGGAAAACCGTGCTCCTTGGCGTGGGCCAGGAGGACATCGCGGTCCGCATCCGGCTTGTCGGTGATGAGGACGATCTGCTCGCCCTTGCGCGGGTCGGGAATGCCTACCACCACATGGCTGTTGTCGGGCCAGAGGGTCTGCACGGTCGCCTCGATGGCCGCCAGGGACACCATCTCGCCCGCGATCTTGGCAAAGCGCTTCGCCCGTCCCCGGATCGTCACGATCCCATCGTCGACAGTGACGATATCCCCGGTGTCATGCCAGCCGTCGACCGGAGGCCGGAGGCCATCGGGCGCGTCGGGGTCCAGATAGCCTTTCATCACGTTCGGACCGCGCACGTGCAGGCGCCCGCCTTCGTGAATTCCCTCCACAGGCTCCAATCGCCATTCGATTCCCGGCAGGACGTGCCCCACGGTACCCGGGTGATTATCGTCGGGAAGGTTGCAGGCGATGACCGGCGAGCATTCGGTGGCGCCGTATCCTTCCACGATCACCGTGCCGTGCCGGTCCCAGAGGCGGCGCGTCTCTTCCTTCACCCGCTCGGCCCCGGCAATCACGAAGCGCACGCTTGCGAGATCGTCCTCGCCGGCCGCGCGAGCATAACCCTGGAGAAAGGTATCGGTGGCGAGCATCACCGTGGCGCGCGTTCCCGCCACGAGTTTCGGGATCTGCCGGTAATGCAGGGGGCTCGGATAGAGCACGGACTTCATGCCGTTGAGCACCGCCGTCAGAAGACCCGCCGAGAGGCCGAAGGAATGGAAGATCGGCAGCGGGTTGAAGAAGACGTCATCGTCCTTCAGCACATCGCCTGCGAGAGCCTTCACCTGATAGGCGTTGGCCACGAGGTTCGCGTTCGACAGCACCACGCCCTTCGGCACGCCCTCCGAACCGGACGTGAAGAGCAGCACGGCCGGATCGTCGGGCTGGATGCTCGCGCCGGCATGGACGCGCCGCGCGATCCATGAGTCCACCAGTCCACGCAGCTTGTCGAGGCTCGTCAGCTCGGCGCGCACATCCTCGAGCCAGAGGATCCTGCGCCCCTGCCCGAGGGCCTCGATCAGGTCGTCGAGCTTGCCCTGCTCGATAAAGCGGCGCGAGGTAACGATGGTGTCGATTCCGGCCAGCTCGCAGGCAGCCTTGAGGTTCTTGAGGCCTGCCGTGAAGTTCAGGAAGGCCGGCACGCGCCCGAAAGCATTGAGCCCAAACAGGGTGACGGCGATCGCCTGAACGTTCGGCAGCAGCACGCCGATGGTCTCACGCTCCTGCGTCAGGCCCGCAAGCTTGCGACCGAGCACAAGCGAACCGAGGACGAGGCGTCCGAAGGTGATCGGTTGGCGCTCCAGGTCCTCCAGGGCGACCTTGTCGCGGCCGAAGCGATCACGGGCATCGAGAAGTGCCCCGAACAGGGTCTTGCGCGTCCGCGCGGTATCGAACTTGGCCACGGGCGCGCTCCTGATCAAATCGACTAGCCGGCCGAGCCTTCACGGATCGGCGCCTGGTAGGCCAGGCCCATGTCCCAAGGGAAGTAGATCCAGGTGTCCTGGCTCACTTCCGTCACGAAGGTGTCGATGATCGGACGTCCGGCGGGCTTGGCATAGACGGCAGCGAAATGCGCGCTGGGCAGCATGTCGCGCACGATCTTCGCCGTCTTGCCGGTGTCGGTCAGGTCGTCGATCACGAGCACGCCCTTGCCCGTCCCGTCGCCCAGCGCCTTGATGGCGGGCGCGATGTCTTTGAGCACCTGCAGCTCACCCTGGTTCTTGTAGTCGTGATAGCTCGCGATGCAGACGCTCTCGATGAGGCGGACGTCGAGCTCGCGGGCCACGATGGCGGCCGGCACGAGGCCGCCGCGGGTGATGCAGACGATCGCCTCGAACGGGCCGGCCGCGGCCAGGCGCCAGGCAAGAGCCCGGCAATCGCGGTGGAACTGGTCCCAGGAGACGGGGAAGGCTTTGGGAGAGGTCGGGGACATCGGCTTGCTCTTCTTTGGGGAGTGACGAGAAAACTCTTAAAGGGGCGCTTGGTCGCCTTTCAGGCGCCGCAGATGATCGCGCACGGCAGCTGATGCCTGGGCAACCGCCTCAGGATCCTTGCCGCGCACGACGATCTGGTTGCGGAAGCCGCTGGTCGAGAACGACGGATAGGATCCGATGGAGACGCTCGTGTGTGTCGCAGCGACCTGGCTCAGGCCCTCGGCATAGATGCCCTCGGCCAGCCCTTCCGCCTCGATGGTCTCGATGACCATACGTGCCCCGGTCTCCAGGGTCGGCGCGATGTTGTCGAGCATGGCCTGCATGATCGAGGGCACGCCCGCCATGACAAAGACATTGCCGATGCAGAAGCCCGGGGCCTTGGAGATCGGATTCTCGATCAGGCTGGCGCCATCGGGGATCCGGGCCATGCGCAGGCGGGCCTCATTGAGCTCCTCCGGCGTATAGCGCTCCCGCAGCACCGCAACGGCCCGTGGATCGACGTCGATCCCGACCCCGAAAGCCTTGGCGATGCAGTCGGCCGTGATGTCGTCGTGGGTCGGACCGATGCCGCCGGTGGTGAAGAGATAGGTATAGCGATTGCGCAGGGCATCGACCGCCGCGACGATCTCCTCCTCCACGTCCGGCACGACGCGGACCTCGCGCAGGTCGATGCCGATCCCGGTCAGGTACTCGGCGATGTAGCCGATGTTCTTGTCCTTGGTGCGGCCCGTGAGGATCTCATCGCCGATGATGAGAAGAGCGGCAGTAACGGAGACGGCCATGCGCAGCGATCCTTTTGGGGGCGTTTAACGTCAGAAACGGCAATTCTCAAGCAAGGGTTCGGTTGAACCCGAGGCTTCTCCCCTGCTACCAGGGATTTTTACACGCGAATGCTGGTTTTGGATGCGTTTTCAGGAAACCCTGCTCGAGGGTCGTCTCATCGAGCGTTACAAGCGATTTCTGGCGGACGTGGAACTCGACACGGGCGAGATGGTCACCGCCCATTGCGCCAATCCAGGGGCCATGATGGGCCTCAAGGAGCCCGGCAGCCGGGTTTATCTGTCCCGCGCCACGAACCCGAACCGCAAGCTCAAGTACAATTGGGAATTCGTGGAGGTCCCTGCCGGCGGCGGGCCGCTCCAGCTCATCGGGATCAATACATCCCGCCCCAACCTGCTGGTGGCCGAGGCCCTGCGGGAGGGGCGGCTCGCGCCGTTTGCCCATTACGACAGTGTCCGGCCCGAGGTGAAGTACGGCCGGAACAGCCGGGTCGACTTCCTGCTGGAAAAGGACGGCGAGCCGCCCTGCTACCTGGAGGTCAAGAACTGCCACCTCATGCGTGAGGCGGGCTTTGCCGAGTTCCCGGATTGTGTCGCCGCCCGCAGCGCCAAGCACCTCTACGAGCTGGCCGACATGAAGGCGCAAGGGGCGAGGGCCGCCCTCGTCTACGTCATCCAGATGGATGCCGAGCGTTTCGATGTGGCCCGCGACATCGACCCGGCCTACGACAAGGCCTTTAGGCATGCCCTCGCGGCGGGGGTGGAATCCTATGCTTATGTCTGCCGTATCACCCCGCAGGAGGTGACCATCGACCGGCCGGTGGAGATCGTGACGCCGCGGTAGGGCTCCTTAGAGGCCAGCTCACAACCACTCGACCTCATCCTGAGGAGCAGCGCAGCTGCGTCTGCTCCTCAGGATGAGGGCTCAGGTAAGGCCAATTTTGCGCCGAATTTTCAGGAACTCTCGAAAACCAGGTTCATTTTGGTCTCGAGGATCTGCCGGTAGCCCTTGCCCGTAAGGAGCCCGACCACGTCCACCTGCCAGCGCTCCGGCACGTTCGCCACGATGAACACGGATGGATAGAGGGAAGCGGGTGCATCCCGGAAGAACGGTCCGAGGACCAGGTCCTCCGCTCCCTCCACATCGAGCTTGATCGCATCGACATGAGTCAGGCCCTCCCGGTTCAGGAGGTCGAGCAGAGTCACGGCCGGGACGCGGATCGCGTCCGTCTGGCTGGAGTTCACGATCTTGAGGCTCGCCTCGCCCCGGTTGAGGGGATCGAGGAACAGGGTGAGCTCGCCGGTCTTGTCGGCAATCGCGCAATCGACGGCCTTGATCGTGCAGGAGGGGTTTTGCCGAATGTTGTAGATCAGGCGATCGAAAATTTCCGGCTGCGGCTCCACGGCCAGGATCCGGGTCGAAACGGCAGGACCGGCCTCCTGTGCGAGATACAGGGCATACCAGCCGACATTCGAGCCCACATCGATGAAGGTGAAGCCTTCCCGGATGCGCGAAGCCAGGATCTTCAGCTCGTCGGCATCGAAATATTGCGGCGTGAAGAGGAGCCTGCGCTCGCAGACGTTCTTGTGGGGATAAAGCCGCATCCTGACGCCGAAGGTCTCGAGGTCGAGCGGCGGGCCCTTGAGCATCTTCATGGCCAGATGCCGCAGCATCAGGGCCAGCCGGCGCCCCGCCCAGCCTTCGGGCAACCCGCGCGTGCGGTCGATCACCCAGCGGGTGAGACCTGAAGGCGCAAAGTCCCCGAAGGGGCGGGAATCATTCATTACCGAGGAATCCAGAGCCACGAACCGGATGAACAGGGTTGCTCATGACACCCTCGGGCGGCAATCGCAAGCGGGGCACAGGGAGTTTAACTTGCTTCACGCGCGGCGATCCTTACATTCCGGGCAACAGACCAAGGATCGAGAATGACCGAGACCGATGTTGTCGAGCGCAAGCGCGCCGCCGAGATCCCGCTGCACGGCCCTGCGGACTTCGAAGGGATGCGCCGCGCCGGCCGCATGGTGGCCGAGTGCCTGGATATGCTCTCGGAGCACGTGAAGCCCGGCGTCACGACCGAGTTTCTGGACAAGCTCGCCTTCGACTTCATCCGCCAGCATGGCGCCTATCCGGCCTGCCTGAACTATCGCGGCTACACCAAGACGATCTGCACCTCGATCAACCACGTGGTCTGCCACGGCATCCCCAACGACAAGCCCCTGCGCGACGGGGACATCATGAATGTCGACGTGACCCTGATCCTCGACGGGTGGCACGGCGATTCGAGCCGCATGTACTACGTGGGCGAGGTGCCGCGCCGGGCGCAGCGGCTGTGCGAGATTACCTATGAGTGCCTCCTGCGCGGCATTGCGGTGGTCAAGCCGGGCGCGACCACCAACGACATTGGCGCAGCGATCCAGTCCTATGCGGAAGCCGAGCGCTGCTCCGTGGTGCGGGACTTCTGCGGCCACGGCATCGGCAAGGTCTTCCACGACTCCCCGACGATCCTCCACTACGTGGAGCCGGCCTACAACGTGGAGCTGAAAGCCGGCATGTTCTTCACTATCGAGCCCATGATCAACTTAGGCCGGCCGCAGGTGAAGGTCCTGGCCGACGGCTGGACCGCCGTGACCCGCGACCGCTCCCTCTCGGCTCAGTTCGAGCACATGGTCGGCGTGACGGAGACCGGCGCAGAGGTCTTCACCTATTCGCCCAAGGGGCTGGACAAGCCGTCTTGAGCTACGCTCGGTACTAGCCTGCTGCCTCGCTTCTGGCCTACAAGGTAACAATGATGCTCTGAGAGTCTTTTTCGGAGCGGATTGAGGCAGACGCCACAGGCAGGCATGAGCGACGACCTTCCCCATTATCACGGCCATCGCGACCGCTTACGCGCCCGCTTCATGGAGGTGGGCGGCGATGCCGTGCCGGATTACGAGCTTTTGGAACTCGTGCTCTTTCGCTCGATCCCACGCCGGGACGTGAAGCCCATCGCCAAGGAGCTGATCAAGCGCTTCGGCACCTTCGCCGAGGTGCTGGCCGCCTCCCCGGCTCGGCTCATGGAGGTGGACGGGATCGGCGAGAGCGTGGTGACGGACCTGAAGATCGTGGAGGCGTCCGCCCGACGGCTCGCCAAGGGCGAGGTAGCCAAGCGCCCCGTCCTGTCCTCCTGGACCTCCGTCATCGACTATTGCCGCACTGCCATGGCATTCATGGACAAGGAGCAGTTCCGCCTGCTCTTCCTCGACAAGCGCAACGCGCTCATCGCCGACGAGGTGCAGCAATCGGGCACGGTCGACCATACGCCGGTCTATCCGCGCGAGGTGGTCAAGCGCGCCCTCGAACTCTCCG
Source organism: Microvirga sp. (assembly GCA_020697385.1). Classification (GTDB taxonomy): domain Bacteria; phylum Pseudomonadota; class Alphaproteobacteria; order Rhizobiales; family Beijerinckiaceae; genus Microvirga. Next base: position 7,363 of record JAJFBI010000123.1, read on the forward strand.
CCTCGGCCCTGATCCTCGTCCACAATCACCCTTCTGGCGATCCCACGCCCTCTTCTGCGGACATCAAGATGACCCGCGAGATCATCGACGTGGCAAAGCCCCTCGGCATTACAGTCCATGACCACATCATCGTGGGCCGCGAAGGCCATGCGAGCCTGAAGGGCTTGCGCCTGATCTGAGCTTGACGGCAGAACCAACCCCGCCCGGCCGCGTTACATCCCCACGAACAACACTCATGGGAGATGATGATGAAAATGCTTCTGACTG
>JAJFBI010000124.1 GCA_020697385.1 Microvirga sp.
ACCGCTTCGTGCAGGGCAAGCCCGGCCACGAAGCCGAGCTGCGGGGCAGAGCCCACATCGCAGGGATCGATGAGCAGAAGGCTGGCGTAGAGGTTGCCTTGGGGCGACGACCATTGTCGGCCGTGCCGCCCCCTGCCCGCGAGTTGCTCGGCGGCGGTGATCCAGAGCTGACCTGGATCGCCGGACCGGGCTGCCTGTAGGGCGTCGTCGTTCGTCGAGCCTGTCGCCTCAAAGGAGAGCAGCCTGTATCCGGCGGACTCGGTCTCTGGCGACAGATGCACGATCAGAACAGAGAGCTTGCGGCAGTACGCGCGGCCGCCACCAGCGGCGCCGGAACGATGCCGAAGAGGACGACGAAGATGCTGCAGAGGGCGAGCACCAGCTTCACGCCTGCAGGCATGGCGTCGTAACGCTCGGCCGGCTCGTCGAAATACATCACCTTCACGATGCGCAGATAGTAATAGGCGCCGACGACGCTCGTCACAACGCCGATGATGGCGAGAGCCACCAGATTGGCCTCAATGGCGGCGTTGAAGACCGCGAACTTGGCGAAGAAGCCGGCGAGCGGCGGAATACCCGCGAGCGAGAACATCATCATGCCAAGGCAGAAGGCGAGCACCGGATGGGTGCGCGCCATCCCGGAGAGATCGTCTACCGTCTCGTACATCACGTTGCCGCGGCGCATGCCGAGGATCACCGCGAAGGTGCCGAGCGTCATGGCGAGGTAGATCGCCATGTAGACGATGACGCCCTGGATGCCCTCAGCGGTACCGGTCGCGAGGCCGATGAGCGCATAGCCCACGTTGCCGATGGAGGAATAAGCCATCAGGCGCTTGATATTACGCTGGCCGATCGCCGCGAAGGAACCGAGCACCATCGAGGCGATGGATATGAAGACGATGATCTGCTGCCACTGAATCAGGATGCCCGGGAAGGCATCGATGAACACGCGGGTTGCCATGGCCATGCCGGCCATCTTGGGAGCGGCGGCGAAGAAGGCGGTGACCGGCGTGGGCGAGCCCTCGTAGACGTCGGGCGTCCACATGTGGAACGGCACGGCGGAGATCTTGAAAGCAATGCCCGCGGCCACGAAGACGAGGCCGACGATAGCGCCGATACTCACATTGCCCTGAAGGATCGTGGCGATGGCTGGGAACGAGATGCTGCCGGAGAAGCCATACACCAGGGAGGAGCCGTAGAGCAGCATGCCCGACGAGAGAGAGCCCAGCACGAAGTACTTGAGGCCGGCCTCGGTCGAGCGGACGTTATCCCGGTCGAAGGCCGCGATCACATAGGAAGACAGGCTCAGCAGCTCGAGACCGATATAGAGGGCGATCAGGTCGTTGGCCGAGATCACCATCATCATGCCGATGGTCGAGAGGATGATCAGGATCGGATACTCGAACCGGCTGATGCCCTCACGCCGCATGTAGTCCAGCGAGAGGATGACGCCGCCGGCGGAGGCAAGGAGCGTCAGGGCCTTCATGAACTTGGCGAACCCGTCGATCACGAAGGAGCCGCCCATTGTCTCGACACGCTCGCTCGGCAGCATCAGCACCGCCACGAAGGCAACGGCGAGAAGCGCCAGGGCGATGATGTTCATGGCGTAGCCGGGACGCTCACCGCGAATGGCGCCGAACAGGACCATGACGAGGGCTCCGGCGGCCATGAGGATCTCTGGCAGCACGGGACCGAAAGCGGGAATGGTGAAGGCGGGGTTCATCGTGACCTCAGTGTGCAGCGGCAGCTGCCGTTTTCACGGTAGCGAGCGCGGCCTGGACGTTGTTGAGAAGCGATTCCGTCGGCACCGCGAAAGCGTCGAGGATCGGACCCGGCTGCACGCCGTAATAGATGATGAGCAGGATGAGCGGCGCGAAGGTGATGATTTCGCGGCGGTTCAGGTCGGTGATTGTCTGGAGCGCCGGCTTGTCGAGTTCTCCATAGACCACGCGACGATAAAGCCAAAGCGCGTAGGCAGCCGAGAGGATCACGCCGGAGGTGGCGAAGAAGGCCACCCAGGTGTTGGACCGGAAAGCACCCATCAGGGTCAGGAACTCGCCGATGAAGCCCGAGGTGCCCGGCAGGGCCACGTTAGCCATGGTCAGGATCAGGAACACCACGGCATACATGGGCATACGGTTCACGAGGCCGCCATAAGCCTTGATCTCGCGGGTGTGCATCCGGTCGTAGATCACGCCCACGCTCAGGAAGAGCGCGCCCGAGATGAGGCCGTGGGAGATCATGGTGAACATGGCCCCCTGGATGCCCTGTTCGTTCATGCTGAACAGGCCCATGGTCACGAAGCCCATATGCGCCACCGAGGAATAGGCGATGAGCTTCTTGATGTCCTCCTGCATCAGGGCGACCAGCGAGGTATAGACGATCGCGATGACGGAGAGGGCGAACACCAGCGGGGCGAAATACTCCGACGCCTCCGGGAACATCGGCAGCGACACACGGATGAAGCCGTAGCCACCCATCTTCAGCAGCACGCCGGCCAGGATCACCGAGCCCGCCGTGGGCGCTTCCACGTGGGCGTCCGGCAGCCAGGTATGAACCGGCCACATGGGCATCTTCACCGCAAAAGATGCGAAGAAGGCGAGCCACAACCAAGTCTGCAGGTTCGAAGCGAACTTGAACGCCAGCAAGGTTGGGATATCCGTGGTGCCCGCCTGCCAGTACATGGCCATGATAGCGAGCAGCATCAGCACGGAGCCGAGCAGCGTATAGAGGAAGAACTTGAAGCTGGCGTAGATGCGCCGCTTGCCGCCCCAGATGCCGATGATGAGGAACATCGGAATGAGGCCTGCCTCGAAGAACAGGTAAAACAGCACGAGATCGAGGGCGCAGAAGACACCGATCATCGTGGTCTCGAGGACCAGGAAGGCGACGAAATATTCCTTCACCCGGTGCCCGATCGACTCCCACGAGGCCAGGATGCAGAACGGCATCAGGAAGGTAGTGAGCAGGATCAGCGGCATGGAGAAGCCGTCGACGCCGAGCTTGAACCGGATGGTCTCGGTCAGCCACACATGGCTTTCCACGAGCTGGAACGACGCCGTCGCCGTGTCGAAGCGCGACCAAGCGACGAGCGACAGGAGGAAGGTCGCAATCGTCGTGGCGAGCGCCGCCCAGCGGGCGTTGGAGCGAGTAGCCTCGCTGTCGCCGCGTAGGGTCAGGATAAAGGCCGCTCCGACGAGCGGCAGGACCAGAAGTCCGGAGAGGATGCCGAAGCCGAGCATTAACGGGCTCCCCTGAAGAGATAGAAGGTCACGAGAGCCGCAACGCCGATCAGCATCGCGAAGGCATAATGATAGACGTAGCCAGTTTGCACCCGCACAACCCCGCGCGTCACATCCATGACGCGGGCCGAGATGCCATCAGGCCCGAGCCCATCGATGATGCGCTGGTCGCCCGTGCGCCAGAAGAAGCGGCCGATGGCCATGGCAGGCCGCACGAAGATCGCGTCGTAGAGCTCGTCGAAGTACCACTTGTTGAGCAGGAAGCGGTACAGGATCGGATGATCGGCCGCGAGCTTCGCCGGCTGCTTGGCGTCGACGATGTACATGTAATAGGCGAGGACAAAGCCCAGGGCCATCATGACCGTCGGCAGCCACGGCACCCAGCCCGGAAGATGGTGCATCTCCTCCAGGATATGGTTCTCCGGCCGGGTGAACAGCGCACCCTTCCAGAACTCCTGATAGCCTTCGCCGATGAAAGCATCGTGGAAGACGACACCGGCCACAACCGCACCTATGGCGAGCACGATCAGCGGCAGCAGCATCACGAGCGGGCTCTCATGCGGGGTGTGATCCCCGTGGTGGCCATGCTCATGCTGGGCATGATGCGCCGGCTCCACGTCGCGGCTGTGATCGTCGTGTTCCACACCCTCATGGTCGTGCGGTGCATGAACCGCATGGCCGTGATGACCATGGCCCCAGCGCGCCGTGCCCTCGAACGTGAGGAAGAACAGGCGCCAGGAGTAGAAAGAGGTCATGAACGCAGCCACGACCGTTGCCAGGAAGGCAAAGGAACCCGCAGTCGAGTGGGCCGCGTAAGCCGCCTCGATGATGGCATCTTTCGAGTAATAACCGGCCGTGAACGGGAAGCCGGTCAGGGCCAGATTCCCGATGAGCATCATGGCCATGGTGAGGGGGATGTAGCGGCGCAGGGCACCCATATGCCGCATATCCTGCTCATGGTGCATGGCATGGATGACGGAACCAGCGCCCAAGAACAGAAGGGCCTTGAAGAACGCGTGCGTGAACAGGTGGAACACGCCGGCGCTGTAGGCTCCGACGCCGAGTGCCACGAACATGTAACCGAGCTGCGAGCAGGTCGAATAAGCAATGACACGCTTGATGTCGTTCTGGACCAGTCCGACGGTCGCTGCAAAGAAGGCCGTGATGCCGCCGATGACCGTGACGACCGCGAGCGCGGCCGGTGCGTATTCGAAGATCGGCGACAGGCGAGCCACCATGAAAACGCCCGCGGTCACCATGGTGGCCGCATGGATGAGGGCGGAGACCGGGGTCGGGCCTTCCATAGCGTCCGGCAGCCATGTGTGGAGCAGGAACTGCGCCGACTTGCCCATGGCGCCCATGAAGAGCAGCAGGCAGGCGATGGTCAGGGCATGCCACTCGATCCCGAGGAAGGTGAAGTTGGCATTCGCCAGCTCGGCCACGCGCGGGAAGATCGCGTCGAAGGTCACGCCGTTGAACAGAACAAAGACCGTGAAAATGCCGAGCAGGAAGCCGAAATCGCCCACACGATTGACGATGAAGGCCTTCATGGCCGCCGCGTTGGCAGAATCCTTCTGGTACCAGAAGCCGATGAGCAGATAGCTCGCCAGACCCACGCCCTCCCAGCCGAAGAACATCTGGACGAGGTTGTCGGCGGTCACCAGCATGAGCATGGTGAAGGTGAAGAGAGACAGATAGGCGAAGAAGCGCGAACGGTGCGGATCCTCATGCATGTAGCCGATGGAATACAGATGCACGAGCGCCGAGACGGTGTTGACCACCACCAGCATCATGGCGGTCAGCGTGTCGATGCGGAATGCCCAGTCGACCTGGAGGTCGCCAACCGACATCCAGTGGGCCACCTGGATCCGGGTCGCGCCATCGCCGAAGCCGACCTGGATGAAGGACACCCAGGAGAGAACAGCCGCCACGAAGAGCAGGCCCGTCGTGATGATCTCGCTCGGCCGGGGGCCAAGCATGCGGCCGAAGAGACCTGCGATGAGGAAGCCGACGAGCGGCAGGAAGACGATTGCGTGATACATGTGCGTTTACTTCGCCGATCGTGCTTGGCTCATGGCCGCATGATTGTGGTCAGAAAACCGGTTCCCACTTTTCTGAATCATGCTCTAGCCCCTCATCATGTTGACGTCTTCAACCGCGATGGAGCCGCGGTTGCGGAAGAAGACCACCAGAATGGCCAGCCCGATGGCTGCCTCCGCCGCCGCGACCGTAAGGATCAGCATGGCGAAGACCTGGCCGACGATGTCGTTCAGGTGGGTCGAGAAGGCGACCATGTTGATGTTCACGGCGAGCAGGATCAGCTCGATTGACATCAAGATGACGATCACGTTCTTCCGGTTGATGAAGATGCCGAACACCCCGAGGGTGAAGAGGACGGCAGCGACGGTGAGGTAGTGACCCAGTCCGATAACCATGGCGTGCCTCCTTAGATGCCCTGGCGGAAGGGAACCTTCCGCACCTCGACGGCTGTTTCCTGCGTCCGGGCGTTCTGCTTGGAAATGTCCTGGCGCCGCACGCCGACACGCTCACGCAGGGTCAGGACGATGGCGCCGATCATGGCCACCAGCAGGATCAGACCGGCGGCCTGGAAGAAGTAGAAGTAGCGGGTATAGAGCACCTGGCCGATGGCCTCGGTGTTGGTCATGACATCGGCCGACGGGATCGGCACCGCCGGGGACCGGACAAGACCCGGGTCGATGGTGTAGGTCCCGACCACGAGGATCAGCTCGAGCAGGAGGATCAGCCCGATCAAACCGCCGATGGGCAGGTACTGCAGGAAGCCCTGGCGGAGCGCCGCGAAATCCACGTCGAGCATCATGACGACGAAGAGGAAGAGCACCGCGACCGCGCCCACATAGACGATCACTAGGATCATCGCCAGGAACTCGGCCCCCATCAGCAGGAACAGGCCCGCCGCGTTCACGAAGGCCAGGATGAGGAACAGCACCGACTGCACGGGATTGCGGGAGGCAATCACCATGAAGCCGGAGGCGATCGTGATCGTCGCGAACAGATAGAAGAAGGCGGCGGTAACCGTCATGCTCAGTTCAAGCCGCACAAGGCGGCCCCTTCCGACGTGGCCCCGGACAACCCGGCGGCCTGTCTATAAATTCCGAATCCGGCGGGGACAACCCGCCGGAGCTGCCTGCCCCTGCCCTCACGGGCCAAAGGCGCTCTTACCGGTAGGGGGCGGTCTTCGCGAGGTTCTTCGCGATCTCGCGCTCCCAACGCTCCCCATTCTCGAGAAGCTTGGCCTTGTCGTAGTAGAGTTCCTCGCGGGTCTCCACGGAGAACTCGAGGTTCGGCCCTTCCACGATGGCGTCCACCGGGCAGGCCTCCTGGCACATGCCGCAATAGATGCACTTCACCATGTCGATGTCGTAGCGGGTCGTGCGGCGGGTGCCGTCGTTGCGGCGCGGCCCGGCCTCGATGGTAATGGCCTGAGCCGGGCAGATGGCCTCGCAGAGCTTGCACGCGATGCAGCGCTCTTCGCCGTTGGGATAGCGCCGCAGGGCATGCTCGCCGCGGAAACGGGGCCCGCGATGACCCATTTCGAATGGGTAATTGAGGGTCGCCTTCGGCTTGAAGAAGTATTTCACCGTCAGGATGAAGCCTGTGATGAACTCCTTCAGCAGGAGGGACTGGGCGATGCGGTCGAGCTGCATGGCCGATCTCCTTTAGCGGACGCCCGGCGCATTGCCGGTCGCCATCAGGACAGCCGCCACGATCACCACCATGGCAAGCGACAGCGGCAGGAAGACCTTCCAGCCGAGGCGCATGAGCTGATCGTAGCGGTAGCGGGGAACCAGGGCTTTCACCATGGCAATGAGAATGAAGAGGAAGCTCGCCTTGAGCACGAACCAGATCACGCCCGGCACCCAGGTGAAGGGCGCGAACGGGATCGGGGACAGCCACCCGCCGAGGAACAGGATCGTGCCGAGCGCGCACATGGTCATGATGGCCACGTATTCGCCCAACATGAAGAGCAGGTACGGGGTCGAGGAATACTCGACCATGTAGCCGGCGACGAGTTCGGATTCGGCTTCCGGCAGATCGAAGGGCGGGCGGTTCGTCTCGGCCATGGCGGAGATGAAGAACACCACGAACATCGGGAAGAGCGGCAGCCAATACCAGCCCAGGATCCCGAGGCCGGTGTTTTGTGCTTCCACGATGGCAGAGAGGTTCAGGGTTCCGGCGCACATGAGCACCGTCACGATCACGAAGCCGATGGAGACTTCGTAGGACACCATCTGGGCGGCCGAACGGAGCGCGCCGAGGAACGGGTACTTCGAGTTCGAGGCCCAGCCACCCATGATGACGCCATAAACGCCGAGCGACGAGATCGCGAAAATGTAG
>JAJFBI010000125.1 GCA_020697385.1 Microvirga sp.
ACTTTTAGTTCTCGGTGCAGCAGCTTTGGGAGTCTGGCCCCTACGCGGCAGCGAGTTCACCACGGTGCTCTTCGCACCGGGCATGGGGCAAGAGCATGTCATCAGATCGCTCGCATCGATCAATGCGCAGGTGGCCTGGATGGACGTAAGTGGGGAACTCGCGGTCATCAGGCTCGCTGGTGGGCAGTCAGGGTGGGGGCTGTTTCAGCACGGCGCGATTCTCGTGACCGGGGCAGGGCTTCCAGCGGGCTGCTTCAACAATCTGCGCACCTGATCGCCCGGGTTGAGTGTCAGCGCCTGCGCAGCCTTGCGATAGCATCCCTATGTGCCGCGGGATCGACGTCGTACTCGGCCGCGAGACGCTCGATCTCGGCCTGCCTTTCCTCAGCGCTCAGTCTTGGGTTCAGGCTCGCAACGGCAGCCAGAAACGATGCGCCGGCAAAAACCGGGTCCCGGCGGCGGGCAGTCTGCTCGCGCTCCTTCTTCAATTCCGCCTGCCGCTCCCTGTAGCTCTCCAATGGCCCGAAGGCGCGGAGCGCGCGGTTGCGCAAGGCTGGAGGCGGGATGTCGTGTTCCTGGGCAATATCCTGAAGGGCGCCTTCCGGGTCCTCTCCCGCCAGCAGGGCTTCTGCGAGTTCCTCCAGGGCTGAAACGAACGGATCCATCATGGCCCCTTTCTCAAATGGTTTGATCGTCAACGGATGGTGACCGGTTCGGTTCTCCGGTGAAGTGTTGCCGTAGGCTCAAGCCGACCGATAATCCCTGTCATCGATTCTCATCCGCCCGTCATCCCCACCCGAATGGAATCCACACATCATGTCCGAACAGATGCAGGAGCATAACGATCCCTATCTCTGGTTGGAGGATGTGGAGGGGCAGGAGGCGCTGGCCTGGGTGCGCACCCATAACGAGACGACGAAGGCGGCCCTTTGCGATCCGGCTTTCGAAGCCGACAAGAAGGCTATCTACGAGATCTCCACGCGCCCGGACAACATCCCGTACATCACCCGGAGGCGAGGTCAGCTCTACAATTTCTGGCAGGACGTTTCCCATGTACGGGGCCTGTGGCGGCGCACCACCATGGAGGATTACCGTCGGCTGGAACCCGCTTGGGAGACGGTGCTCGACGTCGATGCGCTGGCGCGAGCCGAGGGGGAGGACTGGGTCTGGAAGGGCTGCGGCACGCTTCAGCCGGAACAGCGCTACGGCTTGGTGAGCCTGTCGCGGGGCGGCGCCGACGCCGTCGTGCTCCGGGAGTTCGATCTTGTCGAGAAACGGTTCGTGGAGGGCGGCTTTGCTTTGCAGGAGGCCAAGGGTGGGGCGGCCTGGCTCGATTCGGATACGCTCCTTGTTTCGACCACCCTCGGGGCAAACGCCGCTACGGCTTCCGGCTACCCGCGCACCGTGCGCCTCTGGCGTCGGGGTTCGGATTTCATGCAGGCTCCCATGCTCTTCGAGGGCGAGGCCAGCGACATCTATATCTCGGCCTCCGTTGATCGCGAGCCCGGCTTCGAGCGCATCTTCTACCGACGGCAGATCACCTTCGAGGAGGGGCTCAGCTACCTCGCACGCGAGGCTGACGAGCCCCAGCTGATCGATCTGCCGCTCGATGCACACTTCGACGTGGAGAAGGATTGGCTCGTCGTGAAGCTGAAGAGCGACTGGGTACTGCCGGCGCGCACCTATCCAGCCGATGCACTCCTGGCCATCAGCTTCTCCCGCTTCCTGGAAGGAGACCGCCAGTTCGAGATGCTGTTCGAACCCGGGCCGCGGCGGGTTCTCTCCGGGTTCTGGTGGACCAAGTCTCGCCTAGTGCTCACTGTGCTCGACAATCTGGCAAGCCAGATCTGGCTCGGCACGCCGGGCTCGCCCTGGACCCTGGAGAGATTGGAAGGCCTGCCCGACGCGGCCTCCGTCCACGCCATGTCCCTGGATGCCAGCCAATTGGAACGGACCGATGAGTTTCTTCTGACCATCTCGAGCTTCGTCGAACCTACGAAGCTCGCGCTTGTGACGGAAGACAAGCAGATCGAGGTGCTCAAGGAAGCGCCGGCCGCCTTCGATGCCTCCAACCTCGAAGTGACGCGCCACGAGGCCGTCTCGGTGGATGGGGAGCGGGTTCCCTATTACCAGATCGGGCCGAAGGATCAGGATGGGCCGCGCCCGACAGTGCTCTATGGCTATGGAGGATTCTCGGTCTCCATGACGCCGGGCTATCTCGGCGGCATCGGCAAGACCTGGCTGGAGCGGGGCAATGTCTGGGTCGTGGCCAACATCCGCGGAGGCGGCGAGTTCGGAGCCGCCTGGCACAAGGCCGGCATGCGCGAGGGCAAGCGCCTGTCCCACGACGATTTCGCCAGCATCGCACAGGATCTCGCCAAACGAGCTGTGACGACCCCGAAGCAGCTTGCGGCCTATGGCGGATCGAACGGCGGCCTGCTCGTGGGCAATATGCTGACCCGCTACCCTGAGCGGTTCGGAGCGATCTGGTGCACCGTGCCGCTCCTCGACATGCAGCGCTACACGCGACTCCTGGCCGGTCCGAGCTGGGTCGCGGAGTACGGCGATCCCGACAAGCCTGAGGATTGGACCTATATGGCCCGATTTTCCGCCTATCAGAACCTTGACCAGAACCGCGCCTATCCTCCCGTGCTGCTCGTGACGTCGAGACGGGACGATCGCGTCCATCCGGGCCATGCCCGCAAGATGGCAGCCAAGCTGGAGGCCATGGAGCAGCCGGTCTTTTTCTACGAACCAGACGACGGCGGCCATGGCGCCGCCAACAAGGAGCAGGCGGCCTTCCTTTCCGCCTTGGGCCTATCCTTCCTCAGGAGGATGCTGGCGCCCGAGCATTGATCATGGATCAGCCGGGGATAACCTTTTGCGGGCGAGAGCACCGGCTAGCCGGTGCTCTCTTGATATTGCACTCTGCCATGAACACATGAGGGCAGAGGAAAAACGCGGCACCTCAACATCTTAACCCTGCTTCCGGCCATCTCCAGAGATGGCGGGGGTATGGCGTTTGCCACCGCCTGCGGGCGCTATTCGAAAACCTCCTCAGCCTTCTGGAGTTTACCCCTAGTTCGCGGCTCAAGCTGCGATGAAGGACTGTCTCATAAATGGGGTTAGAGCCATTCTTTGCGCTCTGCCAGCTGGAAACCTGAATGTCCAAGAAGCCGAAAAATCTCGTCAGCCTCAACCATCTGCCGGGTATCCTGCTCGCCAGCCAAGCCGAATGCGAGCGCTGGATCGAGGCCGGACTGATCCCGGTGGCGGAGCGCCGTACGATCCAGAGACGCGGGCGCAGCGTCGAAGAGCCAATGTTCGATCCAGAGGTCGTCGTGCAGCTCCTCGCTCAAGTTCAGGCTTGGCGGGGGCAGGGAGACGAGGTTGGGTCCGCGCAGCGCTCTCACGGGCGCCGGAAGGACAGCGACCAGTCCCCCGACGATGCGGCTCATCGGCGGCGCCAGAGCATACTTGCGCCTGTTCGCAGGAATACCGGCATCTATGTCGCCGAGGACATCCGTCGCATCGAGAGCGGCCGCTGGAAGCCCGAGCGCGTCTTCGCCGGTTATCGGGCGGTGTTCAGCCAACCGATGCAGGTTCTGCCGGAGAGCGAGCCCATCGAGATCGCCATCGAGTTCGCCTTTGCCGAGCCGGTCGAGGTTGCCGCCGTGGCTCTGGCGCCCGCCCGAGTGGAGCGCACCGAGCTCGCTGCGGCTTCCGAGGCTCTGGAAGGCAGGTTGATCGAGCTGCGCGATGCCACTTTCGCGGCCTGCGAGCAGGAGCTGGCGGGCTGGCGTGATGACCTCGAAACCTATCTCGATGCCTTCGAGGACGCGGATGAGCGCCAGGCCATTCTTGGCGGCATCCGTGCCGCACTGGACAAGCTCGATCGGGTCCATGCGCGGCACCTGCGCGAGGCCCAGATCCGCGAGGCCTCCGGCTATGAGCGCTATGCTGCGATCTTCCCGGTCGCCCGCTCCCTCAACCGTCGCTTCCTGTTTCTGGCCGGCCCGACCAATTCGGGCAAGACCTACGAGGCGCTGAAGCTCGCCCGTGAGGCGGAGACCGCCGAGATCCTTTCGCCCTTGCGTCTTCTGGCGCTCGAGCATTTCGAGCGCATGAGCGAAGAGGGACTTCCTGCCGGCATGGTGACGGGTGAGGAGCGGGTGCTGCCTGAAGGCGCGACGCATATCGCCCGGACCATCGAGACGCTGGATCTTCATCGTGTCGTCGATGTCTGTGTCATCGATGAGGTGCAGATGCTGGGTGATCCGAGCCGTGGCTGGGCCTGGACCCAGGCGATGGTTGGCGCCCCCGCAAGGCTCGTGGTGTTGACGGGTGCTCCGGAGGCAATCCCTCTCGTGGAGCACCTGCTCGCCATGACCGGCGAGCCCCTGGAGGTGAAGATCCTCAAGCGCAAGGGCCGGCTCCGCGTGGAAGGCGTGCCGGCCAATCTCAACAAGCTGATGCGTGGCGATGCGGTCGTGGCCTTCACCCGCCGCGATGTGCACGACCTGCGCACGCGCCTCGTGCAGTCCGGGCGCACGGTAGCGACGGTTTACGGTGCCCTGGGTCCTGAGGTTCGCCGGGCCGAGGCTGCGCGCTTCCGCAATGGCGAGGCCGAGATTCTGGTAGCAACGGATGCCATTGGCATGGGGTTGAATATCGGGCCGCTGCGGCGAGTCGTGTTCTCCACCCTGCGCAAGTACGACGGTGTGCGTGATCGCCAGCTCACCGCCATGGAGATCAAGCAGATTGCCGGCCGGGCAGGGCGTTTCGGCCACCACGATGAGGGGCTCGTGACGGCCCTGCCGGACGTCGGCGGTTATGCGCAGGTGGAAAAAATCATCGGCCAAGCGCTCACCGGCGATGCCGGCAAGCTGCGGGGCAAGGCCTATGTCCGCCCCAACCAGGAGACGGTGCTGTCGGCAAGCGAGGTCTTGCAGACCGATCGCCTTGGCCGCGTGCTCCAGCACCTGAACGACACCCTCGTGGCAGGCCACCCGGATCTGCGCATGGCCGATATGGATGAGATGATCGAGCTGGCAACGCTTCTCGACACGGTGGACATGCCCATCCTGGACCGGTTGTCCTATTCGATGGCGCCAGTCGATGGGCGCGAGAAGCTGGCCGTCGAATTGCTTCTGGACTGGGCGCGGCAGCACGCCCGAGACGGGAGGGTGCAGGGACCCGACTTCGGTGTGAACACCGATCTCCTGAAGCTGGAGGCCCGGGTGAAGATTGCCACCTCCTGGCTCTGGCTTGCCCAGCGCTATCCGGAGGTCTTCGAAGATCTGGAGGACGTCGTCGACCTGCGCGCGAGCTTGAACTCCAAGATCGAGGAGAAGCTTGTATCAACCTCCGTCTCCCATCGCCGCAAGCCTGAGGACAAGGTGCGGCGGGAGCGAGGCAAGGCCTCGCAGAAGCAGAGAAAGAACAGGCGGCGCCGGTCCGAGACGGATGCCGACGGGATGGAGCCGTTACAATCCAGAGGGCAACAAGCCTCAAGGAAATCGCGATGACGGACGAGCCGAGGCCAGCTCCGGAGCTTGACGAAGAGACCATTGCTTTCGCCCAGCGTGTATTTCAGCACGCAAGGGCCGGGCAGGTGGAGGAACTTTGTGATCTTCTCCGCATGGGCCTGCCGCCCAACCTGCGCAACGAGAAAGGCGACTCGCTCCTGATGCTGGCGAGCTATCATGGGCATGCAGAGGCCGTGCGGCTTCTGCTGCAGCATGGCGCCGATCCGGAACTCGCCAACGATCGCGGCCAGACGCCTCTCGCGGGTGCGGCTTTTAAGGGCGACATGGCCTCGGTGGATATCCTTCTCGACGGAGGCGCCGACGTGAACGGGCGCGGTGACGGCGGCAAGACCCCGCTGATGATTGCCGCCATGTTCAACCGGGTCGAGATCGTCAAGATGCTGCTGGCGCGTCGCGCGGATGTTGAGGCACAGGATGCGGGCGGGCTCACAGCCGAGGCTTTGGCGAGTGCGATGGGTGCATTCGATACGGCGGAACTGCTGGCTCGTTCGGCGCAATCGTAGAGATTCTACAGCTATTTTGGTTTATGCGCCGTCAGGAGACCGTAGCGCATCGAGCCGGTCAGGTAAGCAACCCAGATGCGCGGAACGCTCAGGGCGAAGATGCGGTTCCTGGCATGGGCATCGAGCAGATAGCGTCTGTATTGGGTATGGGTCAGCAGTTTCCTTGCGACCCGTCCTGTGCAGAGCGCCCAAGTGCGCCTCACCCTGGTGCTCAGGTCTTCGAACCCATCGACCACAAAACCGGCTTTGCCGGCCCATGCACGATACTCCGCTTCGCTGCCCATGCCAGGGAGGCGCCCCTCGCGGCAGATCGGCTCCAGCAGATAGCGCTCCTCCCATGGGCGGGCACTGGTACGAGCCAGCCAAGCGTAGACAGCAAGCCGTCCGCCAGGGTGAAGAGTGCGAAAAGCCTCGTTGAAGAAGCGCTGCTTGTCCGGCATGTGCTCGGAACTTTCGATGGCGAACACATGGTCGAAGGTTTCGTCTCCGAATTCGTTTTCCAGCCAATCCTGTTGGCTGAAATGTAGCTGGGATGATGCGGCGCTGCGTGCTTGGGCTTGCCGAATCTGCGCTGATGAGAGCGTGAGTCCGGTCACGCGGACACCGTGGCGACCCGCGAGCCACTCCGCCGTTGCGCCATAGCCACAGCCGACATCGCAGATGTGCTGGCCAGGTTGGAGATCTAGTGTGCTGGCTAGATGGGCGATCAGGGCTTCGATGGCCTCCTGCGAGGTTTCCCGGCCGCTTTCCCAGAGACCGTGATGGACATGCTCGCCCCAAATCTCGCGATAGAAAGGATCCAGTTCATCGTAATGCTCTGCGACGGCCGCCGATGTCTGGATCTCCCGTGGCACGATCATGGCAGAGCCAACGCTCTTTGAAGGGAGGCCTCTCGAAGGCGAGTGAAGGCAGCAACCTGCTGCATGAGCGAGGGCCAAGATCGACAAAGGTGAAAGAGCATCGTCTGCCCCGGTCCGAACCGCGCAGCCTTGTTGAGCACGAAGGCAAGCCGGACCTGGCGCTCGATATCGGATGCCATCTGCTTGTGGAAAGCCGTGCTGCCGCGCCCCTGGCGAAGCAGTGACGAAGCGGCGAGAAAGCCACTATGCAGGGCCATCGACATTCCCTCACCGGTGAAGGAGGGGATCACGCCCATCTGGTCGCCGAGGCGGAAGAGCCCTGGAGGCTCAGTAGGTTGGGGTTGATGGATAAACCCGTATGGGATCTGAAAAATGGACAGGGGTTTGTCCCAAAGCGGGAGCGCGTCACGCAGCCGGTTTGCGCCGGATGGGCATTCACCAGCGATCTCCTCGATCAGGCTGTTCCAGCTTTTGCCGGCGCGCTCGAAACGATTCTGGGCCACGACCAAGCACAGATTGGCAATACCGTCCTCGATCAGCTGTAACCCGGCATAGCCGTCTTCGAACAGGATGATCTCAATGACGTCAGCAAGAGCGACGCGCTGCTCCTCCGCTAGCCGATAGTGCAGCTTGAAGCCGATGAGGTCATTGATGGATCCTGCCATCGGCCTTTTGGCACCTCTGACGTCATGCTTGCCGCTGGCCAGAAAGAGCGTCTCTGCCCGGATCGTGCCAAACGGACCTGCATCAATCAAATTAGCCGTCTCATCGGTGTCGATGGATCGCACGGTCACCCCCCGCTCGATCCGAGCGCCTAGCGACATGGTCTTTTCGAGCAGCGCCTCATCCAGAACCCTGCGGGAAAGGCCGCGAGCCGTGAAGGGCAATGGGGCTTCGGCCTGCTTTCCACGATGATGCAGACGAAGGCGCGAAATCCGGCTCGCGCCCAGGTGGTCGAGGTCGAGGCCAAGATGGGCAAGATAGGTCTGTGCCTCGATGCTAAGGAACTCGCCGCAGACCTTGTGCTTGGGCTCCGGATCGCGCTCGAGGAGAAGGGCCGAAAGTCCCTCCCTGGCCAGAACGCAGGCGGCAGAGGCCCCAGCGAGCCCTGCGCCGACGATGACGAGTCCTTCGCTGCGGTGGAGGCTCATTTCAGCCGGCTGACGCAAAGGCGGAACGGAACGTGCCATCGGATCTCCGCCGCTCCCGGTGCAAGGCCTGCCGCTTGCAGGATCGTCTCCCAATCAGCCTTCCGAAAGCTGCGGGCGATGGAGACAGGTCCGTCGTGCTGAACGAAACGGTGCCAGCGAGCCACGCGGGCAAGGGTGCCGAAGACGTGGAACGGGATGGCATGGCGGTGCAGGTCGGCGATGTACCAGCCGCGCGCCGCCACCTGCTCCATCCAGCGGATGAAGGTCGCCAGTTCCTCGTTGGACATATGATGGGTCGTCTGGGAGCTGATCACGAAGTCGATTGGCCGTTCGGGTTTGTAGTCGAAGACATTGCCTGTCCGGTACTCGATCAAGACATCGGAAGGTGTTGCGGCCCTGGCAATCGACTCGCTCATGGGGTTGAGGTCGACCCCGACCAGATCGACCGCGCGCCCCTTGCGGCGGCTCCACTCATGAATCTTACGCAAGAGATCGCCATAGCCGTAGCCGACATCGAGCACCGTGACGCGCTCGTTCGGCCCCAGCCTGCGCGTAGCGTGGTCGAGCCATTTCAGGATCGGGCGGTGGGTCAGGGTCAGAGCGTTGACCGTAGCCAGATCCTTGAGGCAGGCCCCGTAGTCGTCGACACTGACAGGCTCGGTGTCCATCAGCTCCGTCTCGTGGCTGCGCTCGGCGAAGTTCCTGCCCATGGCGGCCTATCCTGCGATGTCGAACCGGAAGGTTTCAGCGACCAGTCCTGGACCGAAGGCCATGCCGAAGCCCCTGGATTCCGGCGGCGCCTGTTGCATCATGCGGTCGAGCACGAACATCAGGGTCGCGGATGACATATTGCCGAAATCCCGCAGGACGCCGCGGGACCAGCGCAGGGCCTCCGGCGCAAGTTCGAGGCCCTGCTCGACTGCATCGAGGATCGTGCGGCCGCCTGCGTGAACGGCCCAGAGATCGAAGTCCTCTTTTTGCTGTCCGCGCAGGATGCCCCCATCATCGTTGCGTGTTGTCTCATGTCGGAGAGCCTTCGCGATCTGCTGCGGCACCTCGCCGGACAGGCTCATCTGAAAACCGGCATCGCCGATGCGCCACGTGATGAGATCCCGCGTGTCCGGAATGGTCGCGACCCGGAAATCCTTAAGGGCAATGCCCCGTGGTTCGGCCGAGACGAGGCTCGCGGCACATCCGTCACCGAACAGCAGGGCACCCAGGATCACCTCAAGGTCCGGGGTTTCCTGAAGATGAAGCGTGCACAGCTCCAGGTTGACAACCAGCACCTTCGCGGAGGGCTCAGACCGGACAATATGGTGAGCGAGCTTCAATGCATTGACAGCCGCCGCGCAGCCCATGAACCCAACCATGGTGCGCTCTATAGAGGGATCGAGGCCGAGCCGTTCCATCAGCTGCTGATCGAGCCCCGGGGCCGTGAAACCCGTGCAGGACGCCACAACGAGATGAGTGAGGGAGGAGAGTTCCTCTCCTAAGTCCAATGCCTCGACAGCCTTCTGGGCAAGTTCGATGGCATGGGTTTCGAACCGCTCCATCCGGGCGGCAGTCCCGGCAAACTGCCCCGGTTGGAAGAAGCCTTCCTGGTCGGCAGCAATGTCCAGATTTTCACTGGGCGCGAGGGTCGAGTAGCGATGCTCGATCCCGGAGCGCTGCACCATACGCCGGAAGAGGAGCCGGTCCTTTCGCTCGGGCAGCAAGTTGTCGACAAAGCCGATGAAGGTCTGATGGACATCATGCTCAGGCACGGCCGTGCCGATCCGGTTGATATAGGCGCCTGTCACTAAACCCACCCTGCCTCTCCGGCCCAAACGTCAAAATTGCCATTTAGGGACATAGGGCAAAGCGCAGGCGAGTGAACGCGGGTGCGGCAGAAGTCGCACCTCTGTGATGACGCCCTCAGGGCGGTGTGGATGTCGCCGCCGACGCGGGAGGGACGGTTTCGGGCAATGCATCTGCTTCCGACCGGCCACGCTTGAGCGTCTGCTCTCGGGCAAAGATGAACAGGCCGGCTGCAACCACGATGAGGATGCCGAACAGGGCCAGGGCGTCTGGCCACTCGTCAAAGAAAAGGGCGCCGATTGCCAATGCCCAGAGGATCTGGCTGTATTGGGTCGCTCCCAGGCGGTCGGCCGGAGCGTACATAGTCGCCACGATGAACAGGGCCTGCGCAACGAAAGCCGTAACCGCGAAGGCGAGGAGCAGGATCCACTGATCCGCTTTCGGCCATGTGAACCCTGGGATCATCAGCACCCCGGCGAGGAGGGTCGTCGCCAGGAATACGGTTCCGATCAGGGTGAAGCGCTTTTCCGTATGGCCGATCATGCGGCCGGCAATGACCCCTCCGGCTGCGCATAAAGCGGCCGCGAGGGCTGCAAAATGTCCGGGCATCAACTCCTTGAACCCGGGGCGTACGATGATCAGCACCCCAATGAACGCTGCGCAGACGGCGAGGCCGCGCCGCCAACGGACGTGTTCCTTTAAGATAAAGATGGAAAGCACCGTCGCGAGGCTAGGCATGAGAAACAGGAGCGCGAAGGCCTCCGCAAAAGGAAGGCTCTGGAACGCTATGACGCTCAGCGGCGTCGTGGCGGCGATCATGAAGACCCTGAATCCCATGAGCCAAGGCCTGTTCCAGCGCACGAGATCGAGCACGCTGTCGCCGGCTTTCATGAAGACCGGGGAGAGGATCAGCGGGATGAGATAACCGAAGAACGTCACCTCGAACGGGTCGAGGTCATGGCCGATCGCCTTCACGATGGCGTCGCCCCAGGCGAAGACCGCGAAGGCGAGGAAGGCGAGGATGATACCTTTGACCATGTTCGGACGATCCCGCAGGAGAGGCGATTAGAAAAGACAAAGGCGCCAGCCGATCGGGCCAGCGCCACCGGGCGGGAGAACAGGATAACAGGCTTATCGCGGCATGACGAGGCGAGGGCGCTTGCGTTCGACGACCACGACCTTGGGTCCCTCGTTGCGCTCACTCATGGAGAAACGGTCTGCCAAGTGCAGGGGCCGACGGGCCGGGGCTGGAACTGCGGCCTTCATGACCACGGGCCTGACCTCGTCCTCGGCCATTCCCATGAGTTGGGCGGCGATCTCGATCTGGCTCTCGATATCGTCGGTCAGACCCTGGGCGGCCGCAACAGCTTCCTCAAGGGCAGGAGGGTCGACACGGGTCACCCGCCGGTTCTGGTTTTCCGAAGATTTCTTCTTGGCTAGCATTGGACTTCTCCTGGGCAGACCCTTAACT
>JAJFBI010000126.1 GCA_020697385.1 Microvirga sp.
AGCGACCGGCAATATTCCTGCGCCTATTTCGACCACCCGGACGCCACCCTGGAGGAGGCGCAGCTCGCCAAGAAGCGGCACATCGCGGCAAAGCTCCTGGTCGAGCGGGGCCATAGTGTGCTCGATATCGGCTCCGGCTGGGGCGGAATGGGGCTTTATCTGGCGCAGGTCGCCGGGGCGGCCAGCGTCAGAGGCATCACGCTCTCGGAGGAGCAACTCGAAGCCTCCCGCCGACGGGCGGCGGGAGCCGGTCTGCTCGACCGGGTCCGTTTCGAGCTTGAGGATTACCGCTCGACCACAGGCACCTTCGACCGCATCGTGTCGGTCGGCATGTTCGAGCATGTGGGCCCGCCCTCCTATGACGACTACTTTCGGACCTGCCGCAACCTCCTGAAGGAGGATGGGGTCATGCTCCTCCACACCATCGGCCGCTCCGGCACGCCCTACCCGACCAATCCCTGGATCACGAAGTACATTTTCCCCGGCGGCCACCTGCCCGTGCTCTCCGAGATGATGCCGGCAATCGAGCGGGCCGGTCTCGTGGTGACCGACATCGAGATCCTTCGCCTGCATTATGCCTATACCTTGCAGGCTTGGCGCGAGCGGTTCCTGGCTCATCGCGAGGAGGTCCTGAAGCTCTATGACGAGCGCTTCTGCCGGATGTGGGAATGCTACCTCGCCATGTCGGAATCCGCCTTCCGCTGGCAGGATGCGGTGGTGTTCCAGGTCCAGTTCGCCCGGCGCAACGACGTGGTGCCTCTGACTCGCGACTACATCGCGGAACACGGAGCGGCCCTCAAAGCGGCCGAAGCGATGGAGTTGAAGAGGAGCGCTTGAACAGGCCTGACCGGGCCTTTATCTCGGGAAGCATGAAAACCTCCGATTGCGACATCCTCATCGTTCCAGGCTACACGAATTCAGGCGAGGACCATTGGCAGAGCCGATGGGAGCGCCAGCTCTCGACCGCGTGGCGGGTCGAGCAGGAGAACTGGAACGCTCCTGACAAGAACGCCTGGGTCGAGCGCATCGCCCAGGACGTGAAGCGCGCCGAGAAGCCGGTCGTGTTGGTCGGTCACAGCCTCGGCGTGCTTGCCATCGCCCATGCGGCCCCACTCCTGCAGGGAGGCAAGGTTCAGGGCGCCTTCCTGGTCAGCATGCCGGACGTGGAGCGGCCCGACTTCATCCCGGCCATCGACCGCGCCTTCGCGCCCATTCCGCGCGATCCCTTCCCGTTCCCGTCCGTGCTCGTCGCCAGCCGCACCGACCCGCATTGCGACTACGCCAAGGCTGAGGACATCGCCTATGCCTGGGGCGCGGCCGTGGTCGATGCGGGCGATGCCGGACACCTCAACACGGAAAGCGGCCACGGCCCCTGGCCTGAGGGGCTCATGCGGTTCGCGGGGTTCCTCAAGCGGTTGTGAGGCACCCTTTCCATTGTCATTCCGGGGCGGCCGGAGGCCGAGCCCGGAATCCATAAACACGACGCTTCAAGAATGAGCGGTTAGCGTCCCGCCTCTATCTGCACTGTTAGCGGTTATGGATTCCGGGCTCTCGCTATGCTCGCCCCGGAATGACAGTTGAGGCCATTCACATGACGAAAAGTTCATGCGGCAGTCATGGGGGCGAGAACAGGATGGGAGCAATCTTATCCTTATCGTCACCACGGAGGATATCCGCATGAAAAAGATCGCCACTCTCGCTCTCGCGGCCCTGCTGGCCGGATCCGGCACCTATGCGCTGGCGCAGCAGACGCCCGCCCCGGCGGCGCCGGCTACCCCGCAGGCGCAGCAGGATCAGGACCGGCAGGACCGCCGGCCCCGCCTGAGCCAGGACGACTACAACCGCCTCGTCGACGCCCGCATCGCGTCGATCAAGGCCGGCCTGAAGCTGAACGCCGATCAGGAGCGCCTCTGGGCACCGGTGGAGAGCGCCATCCGCGAATCTGCCGGCGAGCGGTTCACCCGCATGCAGGAGCGCCCCGACCGCGACGCGCGCAGGTCCATGGACTTCATGCAGCGCCTCGAGCGGCGCAGCGCCATGGTGACGGAACGGGCCCAGCGCTCGACGGCCGTCACGACGGCTCTTCGCCCCCTCTGGGATACGCTGACCGAGGACCAGAAGCGGATTGCGCCCCGCCTCCTGCGTGAAGCGGTCGATAACGACGGCCCGCGCTGGCATGAGCGCGGCGGACGCCGTGGACGCGGCGACCATCATCGCATGGGCATGATGGAGCATGGCCGCGGCGGGATGGGCCATGGCGGCCCACGCACACCGGCTCAGCAGTAGTAAGCCCGCATAAGCAAAAAGGCCGCCCATTGGGCGGCCTTTTCGTTTGTACGTGATCTTTCGCGATAATTAGCGCGAATAGAACTCGATCACGAGGTTCGGTTCCATCTGGACCGGGTACGGCACTTCCGACAGGGTCGGGATGCGCGTGACGCGGGCCGTCATCTTGGAGTGATCGACCTCGATGTAGTCCGGCACGTCGCGCTCGGCGAGCTGGCTCGCCACCACGACGACTTCGAGCTGCTTCGACTTGTCCTTGACCTCGATCACGTCACCCGGCTTCACGAGGAAGCTCGGGATGTTCACGCGGCGGCCGTTGACCTTCACGTGACCATGGTTGACGAACTGACGGGCGGCGAAGGGGGTCGCGACGAACTTCGCGCGGTACACGACCGCGTCGAGACGGCGCTCGAGCAGGCCGACCAGGTTCTCACCGGAGTCGCCCTTCTGGCGGATCGCCTCCGCGTAGTAGCGGCGGAATTGCTTCTCGGTGATGTTGGCGTAGTAGCCCTTGAGCTTCTGCTTGGCGCGCAGCTGCGTGCCGAAGTCAGACATCTTGCCCTTGCGGCGCTGGCCGTGCTGGCCGGGGCCGTATTCGCGGCGGTTCACAGGGCTCTTCGGGCGGCCCCAGATATTCTGACCCATACGGCGGTCAAGCTTGTGCTTGGCCTGAATGCGCTTCGACATCGCTGTTCCTCTTTGTTGTCGAATTTGCGAGGAACGCGCCCTCCTCTTCCCTTTCGGGACGACAGGCCGACTAAAAGCCGGGCCACGGGAGCGTAAAAAGTTACGCGGCCCGTGAGGACCGCGCGAACGGGTGGGGTTTAGGCGGAACGGGCGGGAAAGTCAATCACCCACCGGTCATCCCGCACGAAGCGCAGCGGAGATCCGGGATCGGGCGCAGGATGTTGCTCAGGATCCTCGACACTGTCATTCCCGCGAAGGCGGGAATCCATAACCACTGACGGTGCTGGATAGGACGAAGCGGCTTCCGTAGCGCATAACTCAACTGGCCGTCGTGTTTATGGATTTCCACGCTTTCGCGCGGCCCTTCGGGTCGGGCTCCGCTACGCGGCCCCGGAATGACAGCGCTCATCCTGCACCCGATCCCGGATCGGCTGCGCCGTCCGGGATGACGCGCTGGTGGTTACCCCACGAGCAGCGGCATCTCCTCGATGGCCACCACCGGCAGGCCTTTGTCCTGCAAGGCTCCCCGCAGGGCGGGACTGATCCCGGTACCGCTGGTGAACACGGCCACGGTCTCGTTCTCGTCCGCCTCATGGCCGGGCACCGGCTGCCCGATGAGCTGCGTCACCCGCCGTGCGATGGCCGGAGCCGGGTCGATCCAGGTGACGGGCCAGGGCGCGAGGGCCTGGAAGCGCGGCAGGAGCAGCGGATAATGGGTGCAGGCCAAGGCCACTACGTCGGTGCGCCCGCCGTCGTCTGCGACGAAGCACGGCTGCAGCTCAACCATCAATTCCTCATCGGAGACGGGGTCGCCGGCCATCTCAGCCTCAGCGATCCCCGCGAGACGGCGGGAGCCCACGAGGTTGACCCGGCAGCCTGCCGCATAGGTCTCGATGAGATCGCGGGTATAGTCCCGCGCCACCGTTCCGGGGGTGGCGAGCACCGTGACGTAGCCCGTCTGCGTGATCTGAGCGGCCGGCTTGATGGCCGGGACGGTGCCCACGAAGGGAATGGGGAAGCGCTCGCGCAGGTGCGGCAGCACGATTGTGGACGCCGTGTTGCAGGCCACCACCACGAGATCCGGATCGTGCAGGGCGATCAGCCTCTCCATGACGCTGACGACCCGCTCCGCCAGCACCGCCTCGCTCAAACGCCCGTAGGGAAAGCCGGCATCGTCCGCCGCATAGACGTAGCGGGCGTCCGGACGTGCCTTCAGGACCTCCGAGAAGACCGTAAGGCCGCCGAGGCCGGAATCGAACACGAGGATGGTGGGGACTGGAGACGGCATGACGGCAGGATTATAGGTCGCCCCTGCCAGAAGATCGACACGCATGACACACCCTTACGAACGCAACTTGCCGATAAAGTCCGATAATCCCTGCTTGGTTTCAGGAGGCGCCATGTTCAGCTTGCGGCGAGGTCCCGGCTCTTCCTTCTTCTCCTGACCCTCGGCCTTGGGCATCTGCGCCGAGAGACGCCGCACGGGCCAGCCGTCGCTCCAGGTGCCCATATCGACGAATTTCGGGTCGCGCGTGAGAGCGGCAGCATCCTTGCCGGCAAACGCCGCCTCGACGGCGATGTCGAAGGTCTTCCAGTAGGCGAGGTAATCGATGGTGTCGGTGCCGTTGTTGCCGAGCTGCTGGGTCAGGATGGTCTGCGGGCCGGAGAGCGCCATGTCGGCGCTCCAGCGCCAGGTGTTCTTCTGCTTCGGATCACGAGGCGGATCGGGCGGCAGCTTGATGGCGGCCGCATCGTAATCCGCCTTGGGCGAGCCTGGGGAGGCGAGCGTTGCCGTGATGGCCGGAAAGCCGTGGTCGTCGGAGGCGGCGCGCATGAACAGCTTGCGGTTGACCGGAACGGCGCTCGCCTGCTGGAGAATGAGCCGCGAGGCGCGGTCTGCCGGCAGGTAATCCCGGTCGCCGCTCATGGTGATGATCAGGGTCTGCGGGTCGACGGTCGAGAGGTCCCGCAGGAGAATGCCACGCTCCTTCTCGTTGGACGCGATCCCGCCCGCCATCAGGCCGAAGACCAGCTTCGGTGCCGGCACCTTGCCCGCGCCAGCACCGGCCGCAAGATTGAGCGCGAGCGGCACGCCGGCCGAGTGGCCGATGAGAGCAACGCGCTCCCGGTCTGGCCTAGCATTGGGGTCATTGGCGAGTTCCGCCAAGGCGGCTTCGATCAGGGTCTCGGCCAGATTGGTGGCGTCAGCCGGACGCGAGCGGTTCACGTCCTGAAAGCGCGGGAACAGTACGAGGTGCCCTTTGCGGGCGAGATGCTCGATCCAGCCGCCGTAGAGCCCTGGGTTCACCGCTCCCCAGGAATGGAGAAAGATCACGACAGGGCGCGGTCTTTCAGGCGTATCGCTGCCATGGAACACAAAGGTTCCGGAACTTACAGTGCCGACTCCGCGCTTGACGACGTCGGTCACCTTGTAGTCGCGCCCGCCAGGGCCCTGCTCGGGCTGCTTCGGCGGGGTTGCGGCCTGCGCCCAGGGGGCTGCCAGGGAGACGCCAAGGACCAGAACAGGCAGCAGGAAGCGGCGCATCGTCGTCTCGAACTCTTGTACACGCGGGCAAATAGAGCCCAGGTGTCATAAAGCCACGATTTGCTTAAGGTTTTCTCAACCTGCGTCCTTCCGCAAGGGCACGAATCGCCCCACGCAGAGTGCGCACCTCCTGCTCGGTCATGGCGAGGCGGTGAAAGATGTCGCGCATGTTGCGGGCCATGATCGGCTTCTTGTCTTCCGGGTAGAAGTTCACCGCGTCGAGTTCGGCTTCGATGTAGTCGAAGAAGGACGCCACCGATTCCCGCGTCGCCGGAGGGGAAATTCTGCCGCCCTCGAAAGGCAGCGCGCCGCCGGTAGCGAGCTTGTACCACTCGTACGAGACGAGAAGGACCGCCTGGGCGAGGTTGAGCGAGGAGAATTTCGGATCGACCGGGAAAGTGATGATGGCGTCTGCCAGCGACACCTCATCGTTTTCGAGCCCCGTGCGCTCGCGCCCGAACAGGATGCCGATGCCCTGCCCTGTGCCCACCCGCTCCTGCGCCTCCTTCATGGCGGCATCCGGCGCGAAGACCCGCTTCATCTGCCCCCGCTCGCGGGCCGTGGTGGCGAAGACGAAGTTCAGGTCGGCGATGGCCTCGCGCACCGTGTCGTAAAGCGTCGCGCCCTCCAGCACATGGGTAGCGCCGGAGGCCGCCGAATGGGCGCCCTTCTTGGGCCAGCCGTTGCGCGGCGAGACGAGGCGCAGTTCCGACAATCCGAAATTGGCCATGGCCCGAGCCACCATGCCGATGTTTTCGGCAAGCTGCGGTTCCACGAGGATGATGATCGGTCGTGTCATGGGATGTTCGAGAGAAGCAAGTTGATGGCAGTTGCTCTCCCATACAGCCAAAGGCGCCTCCCCGCCTAGGCGATCAACGAAGCGACCTCCGATAAAGAAAAGCCTCCCCGACATGCGTCAGGGAGGCGCTTCCCGCGCGGGACAGGATGCTTACCAGCAGCCCCAGCCGCAGTAATAGCTCGGACGGGCCACCGCAGCGCCGAGCACGGCGCCGCCGACGACCCCCACCGCAGCACCGGCCGCGGCCTGGTTGGCGGCGGCATTCGACTGGGCGACGTTGTTCCGGTAACCCGCGTTCACGCAGCGGGTGTAGGTGGCCGTGCCGGGCTTGAGGCCGGTTTCCCGGCAGACGGATTCGGCATTGCTCATGGATTGTTCGGTCGTCTGGCAGCCGGCCAGAACCAAGGCCGTCGCTCCGAGAATAAATGCAAGACGCATGTCAGCTCCCTTGATGTTAAACCATGTCTCCGACAGCGCCGTGGTTTTGGCTTTGCGCCTCATGCCCCTGAGGAAGCGGCCGGAACGGGATGATCTGAACTACGGTTAAGCTTTGCTTTCCGTGCGGCAGCACACGCGAGGTGGTGAATTGTCCTCGATCGGGAACATGGACCCACAGATGTCTCTTATTTCCTGCATAAATCACGTTGCATCGTGACCTTTCCAACCAAAGCGAGGTGATAGGGTGTCGCGATTCCATCCTCTTGCGGGGGTATTCATGTGTCTGATCGTCTGGTCTGCAAGTCCATCAGCGGCGGCACCTCTGGCGGCCGGATCGTCGGGAGCATCCGTGCCCCTGTTCCACGGGAACTGGTGCGGTGCGGGCGACATGAACCGGGCCTTGCCCGTGGATGCGCTGGACGCCGCCTGCCGCGCCCACGATCTCTGCTACGAGCGGGTCGGCCGCAGTGACTGCCAATGCGACAAGGCCCTCCTCAAGGCGACTGCGACCTTGGTCAAAAGCCCGAGAATCCCGGAGGCGATCCGCAGCAAAGCCGCCACCGTGAATTCGCTCTTCAGCGCGGCGATCTGCACCGAGGCCCGGAAAACGCCGCGCCGGACGGGACATGGCTGAATTCCTTTGCCGCCCCCACCTTCCCCCCTGGCCTCAACCGCGCTATAGCCCCGGCAACAGCCTGCCGCCTTGGCAGGACGGTTCCAGCCCTACAAGCGCAAGGTGAGATCATGGCGAAGATCAAGGTTGCCAATCCGGTCGTCGAGCTCGACGGCGACGAGATGACCCGCATCATTTGGCAGTTCATCAAAGACAAGCTGATCCACCCCT
>JAJFBI010000127.1 GCA_020697385.1 Microvirga sp.
GATCGAGGCGCAGGACGGCCGGCGCTTCGAGGTGACCGATCCGTCGAGCGGCCGCGCGATCGTATCGGTGCCGCGGATGGGCGCGGCGGAGACGCGCGCGGCGATCGCGGCGGCGGAGGCCGCCCTGCCGGGTTGGCGCGACAGCACCGCCGGCGCGCGCGCGAAGGTCCTCAAGCGCTGGGCCGCGCTGATGATGGAGCGCCAGGAGGCGCTCGCCACGCTCCTCACCACCGAGCAGGGCAAGCCCATGGCCGAGTCGCGGGCCGAGATCGCCTACGCCGCCTCCTTCCTCGAGTGGTTCGCCGAGGAGGGAAAGCGCGCTTATGGCGACGTGATCCCGCCGCATCGGGCCGACAACCGCATCGTGGTCACGAAGGAGGCGATCGGCGTCTGCGCCGGCATCACTCCGTGGAACTTCCCCTGCGCCATGGTGACCCGCAAGGCCGCGCCGGCCCTTGCCGCCGGCTGCACCATGGTGCTGAAGCCCGCCGAGCAGACGCCGCTCTCGGCACTCGCGCTCTGCGTCATCGCCGAGGAGGCAGGCCTGCCGCCCGGCGTCTTCAACGTGATCACCGGCGACGGAGAGGACGCGCCCCTGATCGGCAAGGAGCTCACTTCCAACCCGGTGGTGCGCAAGCTCGGATTCACCGGCTCGACCGAGATCGGCAAGCTCCTGATGGCGCAATGCGCACCGACCATGAAGCGCATCTCGCTCGAGCTCGGCGGCAACGCGCCCTTCATCGTCTTCGACGACGCCGACCTCGATGAAGCCGTCGCCGGCGCGCTTCTGTGCAAGTATCGCAACACCGGGCAAACCTGCATCTCGGCGAACCGCATCCTGGTGCAGTCCGGCATCCACGACGCCTTCGTCGAGAGGCTCGCGGCGGCCGCCGGCCAGCTCAAGGTCGGCAATGGACTCGACCCCGCCGTGAGCATCGGCCCGCTGATTGAGCCTGCCGGGCTCGCCAAGGTCGAGCGCCACGTCGCGAACGCGATTGACAACGGCGCGCGACCGGTCCTCGGCGGCAAGCGCCACGAGCTCGGCCTCACCTTCTTCCAGCCGACGGTGCTGGTCGGCGTCGACCCGAAGATGGCGATGTGCTGCGAGGAGACCTTCGGTCCGGTCGCAGGCATCACCAGCTTTGCGACCGAGGACGAGGCGATCGCGATCGCCAACGACACCCCTTATGGGCTCGCCTCGTATTTCTACACTCGCGATCTTGCGCGCTCCTGGAGGGTGGGCGACAAGCTCCAGGCCGGCATCATCGGCATCAACACCGGTTTCATCTCGACCGAGATCGCGCCTTTCGGCGGCATCAAGGAGAGCGGCATCGGCCGGGAGGGCTCGCGCTACGGGCTCGATGAGTTCCTGGCGATCAAATACCGCTGCATCGGCGGCATCGCCTGACCGCGAAAGCTCCGGTCGCGGACGGGAGGGGCGGGGTACAGATGAAGCTGAGGGACAAGGTTGCGATCGTCACCGGCGGTGCGCAGGGCATCGGCCGCGCGATCGTGGAGGGGCTCGCGGCGGAGGGCGCGTCGGTCGTGATTGCCGATCTCCAGGGCGCCGACGGGCCTGCAAAGGCGCTCAGGGGCCAGGGTCGGCGGGCGCTCGAGGTCGACTGCGACGTGAGCGACGAGGCGCAGGTAGCTGCGATGGCTGAAGCGGCGATGCGCTCCTTTGGCGGCATCGACATCCTCGTCAACAACGCCGGCATCTACTCGAGCCTCGTGCCGAAGCCCTTCGAGGATATCACCGTCCAGGAGTGGCGGCGCATGATGGACGTGAACACGCTCGGCGTGTTCCTGTCCTGCCGCGCCGTGGTCGGCTCGATGCGGGCGCGGGGCGGCGGGCGCATCATCAACATCAACTCCGGCACCCCCTTCAAGGGCGTGCCGTTCCTGCTCCACTACGTCGCGAGCAAGGGCGCGATCACCGGCATCACCCGCGGACTGGCGAAAGAGCTCGGGCCCTCGAACATTCTGGTCAACGGCGTCGCCCCCGGCTTCACGTTGTCGGAGGGCGTCAAGGCCAACCCGGTGCAGCTCGAGAAGCTGAGCGAGGTCTCGGTCAAGGCCCGCTCGCTCGCCCGCGACCAATTCCCCGAGGACGTGGTCGGCGCGGTGACCTTCCTCGCAGGCCCGGAATCGGCCTTCATCACCGGCCAGACGCTCGTCGTCGACGGCGGAGCCTATTTCAACTGACCGCGCGGCCGGCTGCGCCGCGCATCGGAGGACCCCCGTGAGCCGCCGCGACTTCCGACTCTTCATCGACGAGCTTGCCCCCGGCGCAAGCCTCGCGCTCCCCGCCGCGCCGGGGCGCACGATCTATGTCGCCGCCGGCTCGGTGCGGCTCGAGGACGACGCCTCGGCCGTTTCGCTGCCCGAGAACGGCGCCTGGCAGGGCGGAGCCGAGGCGAACCTCGCGGCTGCCGGCGGCGCGACGCTGCTGCGCTGGGAGCTCGGCGGCGCGGAGCTTGCCGGCGAGGGCGTCTCGAGCCGGCTCGCGCTCGGGACCACGATCGAGCTCCCGGCCGCGAGCTGCCTCCTGCGTTGCGACCGGGTCGATTTCCCGCCGGGCGGAACGGCGCTTCTGCATACGCATCGGGGCCCCGGCATCCGCTGCCTGCTGAAGGGCAGCATCCGCATCGAGACGGCCGGCACCACGCATTCCTACGGGCCGCTCGAGCCCTGGTTCGAGAGCGGCCCCGATCCGGTCTTCGCCGCAACCTCCGAAACCGAGCCCAGCGCCTTTGCCCGCGTCATGATCCTACCCGCCGAGCTGCGCGGCAAAGCCTCGATCCGCTACGTCAGGCCGGAGGACCAAGCGAAGCCGAAATCGCAGCGCTATCAAGTCTTCATAGATCGGCCGGTCCGACTGTAGCGCGACAAGACCGAAGCGGCAGCTGAGCGGAAGGTCCCCTCCGGGCCGGATGCCGGCCGTGAGCGGCCCGCTGAACGTCCGCTCTCCAGAAGCGTCCGCTTGCAGGGGCTTTTCAGACCGAGGGCGGCCGCTTTGGCGAGGGGAACGGCCGGTCCGGAGCGGTCTTCCGAACGGCTCGAGGCGCTCCGGCTCGGCGTTGCGGCCCGCGCTCCGGCTCGCGGCGCGGCTCCGCTCCGGCCTCGGACACGGCCCCGCCCCGTCCCCGCTCGGTTCCCGCCGGGCGGGGCTCCCCTGTTCACCGCCTGTTGACGCCTCGATTTTGCCGCCCCGCACCATTAGTCCGTGATCACACGACGGTTGCCGCGGTTGCACCAATTGGCGCGGCCGTTCGAACAATAAATCGTGTCAACCAGGAGCTGGGTAAGACGAGTGTGGCATCCGCCTGTATAGCTGCCCCGTATGTCCGACGATCAACTGCACGCCTATCTTCGTGCCGAGATTCGAACCTGCGGCGGCGTGGCGGGTCTTGTGGCGAGCCTCAGAGACAGCGGCTGCCACGATGAGGCGGACATGATTGCCGATGATCTGGTGAACGGCGCCGAGTGGCTGAGGGGCCTGCAATGAGCCGAAGCATGCTGGCCCGGCTTCTGCGGCTGGAGGAGGCGCGGACGCCGGATGTCGGGCCGGTGCGCGCCATTGTCATTAGGACGGCCACAGAAGCCGATGGACGCTTGAGGCTGTCTCAGCTGCGGGCAAGCGGGGAAGCGCCCCTACGGGCTCCTGTAATCGTTCTGACGGGCTATCCGGCCAGCTGGCGGGGAGGTTTCATGAGAAGTTCGATCGACCAGCGTCTGAAGAAGCTCGAAGGCACCCGCTACAGCGGGCCGCGCATTCTGTTCTCGGCCTTCCCGCTGCCCGACGATCCGGTTGAACGCGATGCGTATGTTGACGGCCTTCTCGCAAGTGGCGAGGCCACGCTGAAGAACGGCATGCTCAACGCCCGCCCGCTCACGGTCGAGGAATGGATGGCGCAAGTCGTGGCAGCGGGACTGACCGCGCGGAAGGCATGAAGCGGAAACCGACTAAGGAGCCCAAGGCGCGGCTGCGCGGCCTTTTTGAAGACCTGATGCGCGATCCCGCCGAAATAGGCGTGTTGTCGTTCTGCAAGCACGTCGTGAACCTGCTCGCTCTGCCGGCGGAACAATGGTGGCCGGCGTTCAAGGCACACTACACGGCGCGTGGCGAGGTCGATGAGAACAAGGTCGCGACTGATCTGGCGACCTGGGGACCGATCGCCTCGCGGGTGGTCGAATTGCAGCTCGCCAGGCGCAGCGAGGCACCGGCGTAAATCGCTCGCGCCTTCCCTCTCCGGCACGATCGGGGGCGCGCATGGCACCCGCGAATCCCCTCGCTCCGGGTCAGGGTGTATGAAGTTTTACACCCTTTCGAACCTAAAACGCCGCCCCGCCTCCCTGGGCGCAACGTCGAAGCCGAGCAAGAGGTTCTTGGGGCGCTCCGGCAGAAACCGAGAGTATGGCTACGGCCGACCGTGCAACTTTTATGCGCTTATCACGCGCTCCGTTCGGGCCGGCTCGGCTGTGGGACAGGAGCAGGCGGAGCGCTTGTGCTCGGCGCGTCGGGCGCGAAAGGCTGCCGCGAGTCTTCCTTGTCGATGCGACTAAGGGTGGAGATACAATCGACCAAGGCGCGACCGGTTGTAGCGGAGCCCTGCATGTTGATGCTCCATGGATGCTCCGAGCCGTCTGGGAAGGACACCGTCATTGCATTCGCGGTCACGAAGGCGACGACGAAGCCGAGGGTCGCCTCAGGGTTGATGCCGATGTGCACCATGTTCGGCCGGTTAGCGTGAACTTGACCCGTCCCACTGAGCGGGGTGCCGCCGTCGAAACGTAGTGTCATCCTCATCTGCGTTCCCGCCGGAATACGCCAGGACGCCTTGGCCGCTTGGATCGCTAGGTTCGCGCCGCCGCTCCACCACTTTACCATGAGCACACGCCTGGTGGGGCTGTTCTCTGGATCGCTGGCGCGGACCCCGCAGACCGGGCGGTTCTCTTCGTCCCTGCCCGCGAAGGCGGTCCAATTGCCGGCCGTTGCAATGGTTTTGGTCTCTGCCACCGCCGTGCTCGCGGCGAGGGTGAGCACGCAGGCAGCGTAAATTGTTCTAAATGAAACTGGCATTCTCCTCGATGACGTTGGCGGGCCATCGTGCCGTTGCTCTACAGAGCCGGCAAAGCCCCAGCCGTGATTCCACGATGAGCTGCCATTCAGCGCTAACCATGAAGTGGTTGGGTCAACGGTCTGCCCCTTCCGGGGAGGCGTGCCGGCGAGAACAGCGAACCGAAGAAGGTTGGGAGAGCAGCAGTCTTTGAACATGGGGCTCGCTCCTTGAGCGCTGTGCCCCATCCCGTCGGGTGGCTTGGCGTCTGGGTCCAAGTCGCGACAGAAGGTTTAACCTTCCGTTTACCTTCGCTTGTAGGCCATGAACCGGCACTCAGAATTTCCGCACGTGCTCCTTCGGTAAGAACCAGAAAGGGGCTTTTCCGACCCGGGAAGTTGATGCACACTCCCTCAGCTGTGGGGTTACATCATGAACAACGGAGCGGATTTCCGGAAGGAACGTGCGAGGCGGATCGACAAGGCACGTCTAATGAAGGGTTGGACAAGAACTCAGCTGGCGGATGCGGCGGGTTACTCCGAGAAGACCGTTTTCAATCTCCTCGCCGGCAAAGCGGTACACAATCTCACCGTTGTGAATGTGTGCCAATCCTTAGGCATTGAGCCGGAACTCGAAGACGAAAGCCAATTCGTCGAAGTTGCGGACGCGGCATATGGCGAATATCCGCGCGGTCCCCATCGGAAATTCGAGGGTGGCTACTTCGCTTATCGCCGCAGCTTCAGTTCGCCGGCTCGTCTAATGCGTACTTGTATCGAGATCGAGTGGGCTGAGGACGAGGGTCTAATCTTCCGCGAGCACAGTCAATTCCAATCCGGCCGAAGGCAGGTAGACAACAGCCAAAGCGGGCGTGTCCACATCAGTCAGACGACCGGCCTCGTTCACCTCGTCACCTCGGTGGAAGGCTCGGTACGGCTCATCACTCTCACGAAGATGATAGGCGGTGAAGACGTGATGCGTGGCGCCGTCCTGACGCAGATCGATCGGGCTGCGTATTACCTCCCGGCGTTTTCACCCATCGTACTCAGGAAATTGAGGGATTTCGACCTGGACAAGCACCGGGCGATGGTGGGTCCCATCGACGACAGCGCCGAGGAGTATGAGTTCATCTGCGAGGAACTAGCCCATACCGAACGGCGGGTGATCGAGGCCGCGGTAAGGTCTTCAGAGCCGCTGGCATCCTTCGCGACGGCCTAGGGGGAAAAGAGGTCGCTCTGGTCTCGGTGGGAAGGTTCGACGCCGCGCCGAGGTCGGTCGGGTCGGCGCCCGGGCTACTCTTGGCCGAGCGGCGCGATGCCGGCCCGCCGAATGATCGAGCGCGCAGTCGAACCCGGGATGAGGCTGGTCGCTTGTCCGGGCGCTTCGGGCCAGTCATAGAGCCCCTCCTGAAGGGCATAGGCGAGTTCACCGACCGCATCCCAAACGTCCTCGCGGTGGATTAGCTTTTGGGCTTCGCGCCACGACAGCCTACGGAATGCGAAACGGTCCCTTGGACGAAAACGGCCATTCCCGCCGTTGTCGAGATACTTCCCGATGCGATCGACCGCCTCATGGTCCCCGATCGTCGCGCCAAGCATCTGCCGCGGCATGTCATTGTAAGTGAGGAACCGCAATTCGGCTGCTGGCCCGGCGCAGGTCATGCAGCCGAACGCGAGGGCGGCATGACCATAACCCCGCTCCCGTATCGCCCGCCCCCAGCGAGCCGTTGGGCGCTTCGCCTGCATGTATAGGCCGGGGAATCTGTAACCCAGCTTCTCCGGATTTTCAGGAAGCCGAGCGCACTCCACGGTCACGGAAACGCTGCTTAGGCCGAAGCCAAGCATGTAACCGGCGACTGCGTGCCCAGCTTCGTGGAAGCAGGTTGCCTCAAGCACGAACGCTGCATCGAATGGAGTCGGCTCTCCTCGTTCTTCGTTCAAGAAGAACGCGCGCTCGTATGTCATGCGGTCGGGTATGCTCATCGTCACACCCGTCGCTCGCGCATCCTGACTCCGGCGCCGCCGCCGTTCTCGGGGATGAACTCAAGGCCCGCACGCTCGAAAGCTTCCACGGCAAGCCTATTGTTTGCGCCCATTAATCGGGCGTCGTCGTCCCTCTTAGCCTCAAAGGCCATCAGCGTAGAACGGGGCACGCCCGCCGCCTCGGCCAAGTGAGATTGATCCCAATCGAGTAGGGCGCGCGCTGCACGGCAGAGACGTGGGGTCAGTCGGATCACAGGGGGTGGGCCATCCTCGCTTCGCGTGCGAGGAACATAGGCCGAACAGTATAAGAAAAGCAATAGCTGAGCTACGGGCCTGTTGATAGCCTTCCACTAGACAGGCATCCCATCTACAGGGCACTAGATGGGATATCGGAATGGGCAAACTGGCTGCTCGCGCTTTTGACCTCTCCTCGATCATGCGAGCCGCGCACGCCGAGGTTCAAGGCCAGCTTGCCGGCCTCCGCCGTGGCGCTGCTGCCGGCTATACCCTCGCAAAGTCCGACCTCGCCTCCTTCGATTATCGCAAGCGCTTCGCT
>JAJFBI010000128.1 GCA_020697385.1 Microvirga sp.
CCATGCTCGATGAGCTCAGCCCCGAAGGCGCGCATCGCGGCATTCTTCTCAGTGGAGTTTCCTTGCGGAACGACAATGGTGACAGGCAAGTCGAAATGACCTGCTGCCAGGGCTAGACTCTGGCCGTGATTGCCACGTGTAGCGCTGATGATGGCCGAGCGCGGCATCTCGGTTGACCACGCCAAGATCCACAGGTGGGTTACCCGCTACTCCCCCGAACTGCTGGAGCGCTTCAATTCACGCAAGCGAGCCGTCACTGGCAAGTGGCACATTGATGAAACACACATCAAAGTCGCGGGCAGTGGCGGTATCTCTACCGCGCGATCGACAGCAATGGCGACACCGTCGAATTCTGGTTCAGCGACCGCCGCAACCTGGCAGCTGCCGAGCGTTTCCTCTCCCGAGCGCTGAAGCGGCACGGCCGGCCGAGCGGATCGTGACTGACGAAGCCAGACGAACCGGGAAGCGATCCTGTCCTGCGATAGTTCAGACCGGCTCCAGGATCGATTGAGACGTCCTCTGAAGCCTATTCGCATCCGGCAAAGTGCCTATTTGAACAATCGTATTGAGCAGGATCATCGTGCCATCAAGCGACGGGTGCGCCCGATGCTTGGGTTCAAGTCCATGGACAGCGCCCGTGCGATCTTGGGCGGCATCGAAATGGTTCACATGATGCGCAAAGGACAGGGCAAATATGCCCATAATCGGCACCTATCGCTCGCTGATCAGTTCGAACAGCTCGCCGCATAAGCAGCAACATGCTGCTCAGGCATCTTTCTGTCTTCAGCTAAAACTTGCGACAAAACCCTCCTTCCTATCGGATGCCGTCCTCTTCCACGCGGGCGAGACACTGGATAGGAAGGACCCCTCATCGGTCTCCTCGACGATGTCGAATGCCATTTGTCAGTCACCGGGGTCGCTGACCAAATCGGTGTGCCCAAAGCCCTTGGAGTCGTCGAGCACTGAGATCGCGGTCGGCGTTAAGTGGAAGATGCGGACCTCCTCCGGCCTCGGCAGGGAGGTCTGCTCGATGAGCATCTGCATCACCCTGCTTGCCTCAGCCGTGTCGGTCAGCGCCTGTGAAGACCCTGCCATGGACAGACCACTGATGGCCATGATGTCCAAGCTGTCGCCTATTCATCTTTGTCCAGACGTCGCTCCTGCGCGGTGACAAGCCGCATCATCTTGCGTAGGTCCTGCTCGTCGAGATTCATCGCCGCTTCGACCCAGATGTCGACGATATCCCGCAGTTCTTCATAAGTGACCGGGTCGATGCGCCTCCTCGCGCGGTAGATCGCCTTGTGAGCATTGTGCTTACGCCGGTTGCGAGCGATGTAGTCCCGTACTGCATTCTCTCCCTGGCCGTCCTCAGCAAGCACATCGACGACCCCGAGCTGATGCAGCTCCTCGGCCGCATAGACCTTCCCGCTCATAATCATCTTCTCGGCAGCGGTCGTTCCGATCTTCCGCGAGAGAAAGCTGTAGGCTCCCATTCCTGGGAACAGATTGAACAGTACCTCGGGCAGGCCCATTTTCGCACTTCTCTCGGCGATGAGCACGTCAAAGGACAGAGCACACTCGAACCCGCCGCCCAACGCATCACCCTGCACCAGAGCGATCGTAATCAGGGGCGTGTGGAACGCGGCTGAATTTCCATACACGACATCAATGCAGGCATAGGCGTATTCCCGCAGGCCCTCGGCGTCCTTGCGCTGGATGCAATCTGCGAAATACGCGAGGTTTCCGCCAAAATTGTACACGCCTGGCGTCTGGGATCCGGCAACAAAATATTCGAGGTGCTGACGCTGCTCGCGGTTACCCTCCTCCATGATCGCCCGCACGGATTCCTGCACGCACATCATGTCCTGCAGAAGCTCCATCGTGATCATCGGGTGCCGGCTCGGACGCATGGCGGCCCAATAGATCTTCTGATCGAAGTCGATTTTCACGTCGATATACGGCAGCAGGAGGCTGGTCGGGCTGGACCGAGCTAATTCGGCCACTGGCTTTGGTGCAGGAGCGGCAGGCGTCGGGATATCCCGATCTATAATGGGTTGTTCGTCGGGATAGGAACGGCCATCGGCTTTGGCCAGCGGGGATAACATCCTGTTCTCCGTCATAGAGAATTTCAACGCAACGAGCTTCATGTCGCTGCCGGACGGCGCCCTTAGAGGAGGCAACCTTCCTTAAGGATAATGAACCCCTAACAGCGTCGTTGGTAGCCCCTAGGAAGATTTGTCTCAAAGCGTGGTTAACTTCATCACGGCTTGGCAAGGTGAAACTAACTTTCAAATGATACTTACTTACAAAACGCAAGTCATCATGTTGAATTCAAAGAGACTGAATTAACCAATCCGACATAAATCCAACGAAAGCAGCATACATTCTCTACGTTATTGCGGTATGAATACTATCCTGTGCCTAAGCACATTTAGGTATTCTGGAATGCAAGACCGTGATCAGGCAGCAGGTACGGATGGATTATCGAAAATCATAAACGGCACGCGCTAGGACATACGGCGACATCCGCGGAATGGCATCGAAGGAAAAGGTCGACAGCCCGGGTCCACTGAGCAAGTTCAGCAGATTCCGAGGGGTGATCGCAAGAGCAATCCGGGGGATGCCGAGGGCAACATATGGCAGTCATTCTGATCCTCGACGACAAGAGCACGAACCGCAACATCTATTCCCGGCTCGCTCAGACGATCGAGGATGGCGCGGTGGTGCACGCCTTCGCTTCGCCGGTTGAGGCCCTTGAATGGCTCCAGGACAATGCCCCCGACCTGATCGTGACCGACTTTCGCATGCCCGGCATGGACGGAGCGGAATTTACCAAGCATGCAAGAGGCAGCGCCAACGGAGTCGATGTTCCGATTATCGTTATCA
The DNA here is from genome assembly GCA_020697385.1 of Microvirga sp. Taxonomy (GTDB): domain Bacteria; phylum Pseudomonadota; class Alphaproteobacteria; order Rhizobiales; family Beijerinckiaceae; genus Microvirga. Next base: position 2,887 of record JAJFBI010000128.1, read on the forward strand.
CTGCCTATGATGACAGAGCATTCCGGCTTCGCGCCCTGGAGGCGGGCGCAACCGACTTTCTCCGGTCGCCCGTGGATCATTACGAGTTCGTCACCCGTGCACGCAATCTCCTCAAGCTGCAGCGCCAGCAGCAGCAGATCAAAGGTCGTGCCCAGGCGCTCGAGCAGCAGCTGCGTATCAGTGAGCGCTCACAGGAGGAGCTCGTCCGCAGCAGCCGGGAAGCCCTGGCCCAGGTGATCGACACCGTCCCGGCCTTGATCAGTGCTACCGACAAGAACAGTCACATCGTCTTCGTAAATGCCCACTTCGCCGATTTCGTCAGCTCTACGCCGGAGGCCCTGACGGGAAAGCTGCTCAGCGAAGTTCTACGCAGCAACAAGCCGGATTTCGGCCATCAGGTTCACATATCCATTCTGAAGAACCAGCGGAGCGCCGTGAGCTTCGAGGAGAGCATTGTCGACATTTCCGGCGCCGAACGGGCCTTCCTGACCACTAAGACCTCAATGCCCGCCCTTGCCGGTGCGGAGCCGAGCGTCCTTACCACGTCGATCGACATCACGGAACGCAAGCAGGCGGAAAGCACACTGCGGCACATCGCGCTGCACGACACGCTGACCGACCTTCCCAACCGGAGAATGCTCAACGATTGGATTCAGCAGGAGCTGTCCAATGAGGGCACGCGTTTTGCGATACTCCTGATCGATCTCGACCGGTTCAAGGCGGTCAACGACGCACTCGGCCATGCCGGAGGCGACCGTATGCTCCAGTTGGTGACAGGCCGCCTCCTCGGTGTGGTTTCGAGCACCGATCTCGTCGCACGAATGTCCGGCGACGAGTTCGTCGTCGTGCAGGCGAATATAGCAGCGCCAGAGGACGCGGAGAAATTGGCGCGCAGGATTATCGATTCCCTCTCCGCGCCGTTCCTCCTTGAAGAGACCGAGCTCAGGATAGGTTGCACGATCGGCATCACCCTGGCGCCGCGGGACAGCGTGGATGCCGACAAGCTGCTTCGATATGCGGACCTCGCCATGTATCAGGCAAAGGCCGAGGGAAGGAACACGCTGCGCTTCTACTCGCCCGAGATGGACAGCATCTCGTGGAACAACATTAGCTTGGAGGCCGACCTCCGCAAAGCGATTGCTCATGAGCAGTTTGAGCTCTACTATCAGCCTCAGATCGATCTCGCGACAGGAACCATCGCGGGAGCAGAGGCGCTCCTGCGCTGGAGCAGGCCCGAATTCGGCCTTACGTCACCCAACGTGTTCATCGACATCGCGGAGGAAACGGGGCTGATCAACGAGATCGGCTCTTGGGTTCTCGCAAAGGCCTGTACGCAGGCTGCTGCGTGGCAGAGGGTCGGGCACGCTCCGTTCAGAGTCTCGGTCAACCTGTCTCCTCTGCAGTTTCTCCGACAGGACATCGTCCAGCTTGTTGAGAATACCCTCGAAGAAACTGGCCTGGATCCCGTCTCCCTCGAACTTGAGCTCACCGAGGGCAGCCTGCTAAAGGACGTCGAGCGCACCAAGAAGGTTCTGCGCAGCCTCAAGGAACTCGGGGTGAGGGTCGCCATCGACGATTTCGGTGTGGGCTTCTCCTCTCTCAGCTATCTTAAGAACTTCGACGTGGACACCTTGAAGATCGACCGCTCGTTCATCTCGAGCCTTCTGGCCGGAAGCCGCGACGAGGCCATCGTGAGGGCGATCATCTCCCTAGCCGAGAGCCTCGAGCTTAAAGTGGTCGCCGAGGGAGTCGAGACCAACCCCCAGCTCGCCTGCCTGCTCAGCCATGCCTGTAACGAGGCCCAGGGCTATCTGTTCAGCCGCCCCGTGCCTTCCGGCATTTTCGAAACCCTGCTCAGGGACCAACCTCGCTATCTGCTGCAGAACCAGAGCGTGGCACCCAAGAGGGTTCGGGGATCGTGATCGCCGAAATCCTGCCGCGGCTGAAGAACAGCCCCGAGCGCGAGCATGAGATGAGTCTCAACAGGCTCATCTTCCTGAGCCTGATCGCGGCCTATACGTTTTGGATCAACCCCTCGGTCCCGCGCGAGGCGCTGATCGCCGCAACGATCTTCGCTCTCGTCTCAGCGGGCATTGCCGTTCACATTCTCCTCAGGCCGCACCAATCGACGATCCGGCGGATCATCGCCATCGTCAGCGACTTGGCGACGGCTTCCGTACAGCTCCACTATGTTGGAGAGACGTCGTCCGTTCTTTTCCTGCTCTATCTCTGGATCACTTTCGGCAACGGATTCCGCTTCGGCGTCCGGTTCCTCTATATTGCGGTAGCCGTCTCGGTGATCTGCTTCACCATAGTCATCTACACGACGCCGCGATGGCGCGACGACATTTATCTCTCGGCGACCCTGCTGCTGAGCCTTATCGTGCTCCCTCTCTATGCCAGCACGCTGATCCGGAAGCTTTCCAACGCCAAGGCCCAAGCGGAAGCGGCGAATAGGGCGAAGACCCTGTTCCTCGCCAGCGTCAGCCATGAACTGAGAACACCGCTGAACGCAATCATCGGCCTATCAGGCCTCATGGCCGGGACAAATCTCGACGCGGAGCAGCGCGGTATCATCCGCACGATCGGCTCCGCCGGCGAATCCCTGCTGCGGCAGATCAACAGCATCCTGAGCCTGTCGCGCATCGAAGCGGGAAAGATGCCGATCGAACGGATCGACTTCGATCTGCTCGAGATTCTGTCCACCGCCCGCGCTATGGTTCTAACGCAAGCTCAGCAGAAAGGGCTCCGGACAACGATCCATATCGCCCCGCAGACACCCCTTCAACTCCATGGGCCGAAGCATCAGCTCGAGGAGATCCTGCTCAACCTCCTCAGCAACGCCGTCAAGTTCACAGAGCAAGGGCATGTCACCCTCGCAGCCCATCCTGTGACCGAGAACGGCAGGAGCTTCGTCCGCTTCTTCGTGTCCGACACGGGCATCGGCATCGCCCCTCAGGCCATGGGTCGGATCTTCGACAGCTTCACCCAGGCCGACGAGACCATCACCAACCGCTTCGGCGGAACTGGACTCGGCCTCTCCATCTGCCGGCAGCTAATCGAGGCCATGGGCGGCCGGATCGGCGTGGACAGTCAAGAGGGCCACGGCAGCACCTTCTGGTTCATCCTGCCTATGGAAGCATTGGGTAGAAATGTTCCCGGCGAGCAGCAGCCTCCTCCGTTCCAACTCCTCCTGGTTTGCGCCGATCAGAGCCTTGCACAGGCCCTCGCGCCCCGGCTTAGCGGCGGGCGCAAATGCCCCGTCGTTCAGAACCTTTCCGAGGCGAAGGATTGGATCCTGCAGACCCGGAGCGACCCGGTCGTCCTGTTCTGCTGCAGCGACCTGCCCGCCGAGTCTCTGGCCGCCGAGATCGAGAAGGCTGCCCTTCCTGTCCCTCCGGTTCTGATCCGCCCGAATGCTCCCCGTAGCTGTGCGGAGCCGGGCCTGATCCATGTGTCGAGCAGCGTGCTGTCGCTCGATTTCACGGCCGATGAGGCAAGGACCGCCGTGTCCGCGACGGCCGCTCAGACGTCCTGGGCTCAATCGATGTGGAGCGAGCCGGGCAGGATGGAGCTTCCGGTCGCATCCAAGCCCCTTTCGATCCTGGTGGCAGACGACAATGCCACGAACCGTCTAGTGATCTCGAAGATCTTGGAGCGAGGCGGACATGCCGCCCGATGTGTCGAAAACGGGGAGGAAGCCCTCAACCTCCTGGAGGCGGAGAGGTTCGATCTCGTCATTATGGACATCAACATGCCCGTGATGACGGGCATCGAAGCTGCCAACCTGTTCCGGTTCACGGAGCCCCAGGGCACCCGCATCCCGATCATCGCCCTCACGGCCGACGCGACGCCGGAGATCGTTGCCGAGACCCGTGCAGCGGGGATGGATGCCTGCCTAACCAAGCCAATTCAGCCTGCAGTGCTACTAAAGGCGATCGATGAGCATGCGAGCCCCTCTCCTGCCCCAGCGCCGGCCGAGACTATCCCTGTTGTCGACGGTCCGCTGGATTCCCGTTCGTCCGTCGTTGACGAATCTCTGCTCGCGGAATTGGAGCAACTAGGAGGGAGAGAGTTCGTTCTCAACCTCGTGGAGGAATTCTTCTCAGACGCGGAGCGTCTGATCGTCGAATTGCGGACCGCCGCAGCCGCAGGAGACTCGCATAGGTTCCGCCTTGAGGCTCATGGCCTGCAAAGCGCCTCCGCGAATGTAGGAGCAAGAACCGTGCACGAGATCTGCGTCAGCTGGAGAAGGATCACCAGCGCAGATCTCGCCACGAGTGGAGCCGGTCAGGTCGAGAGATTGGCACGTGCCCTCGAACTGACACACGACCTACTGAAGAAGCGACTTTCTTCCGCGAAGGAAGAAATGAGCCCTGCGAGCTTTGCGACAGCGACACAGGTCCTTAAGGATCTGCAGATAACGCCGAGAGGAGGCTCCATCGCTCTAGCAGATGAATCACCTGCTCGAACGTGATGCACACCGGATCCCCGTGAAGTTCTCCATTCCGCTTCTCGCGCATACACCGGAAAAGGTCAGGCCGGTCGGCCTGTTGATCCCAACCAGTCCGGCGCACGTGTCTTCCGTCAGTTGAACCTCCCGGTACCGGCAAAGCTTGGGTTCGTGGCAGGACGTAATCTCAGCGTTCAGGTCTTCCCTGCGGATGATTCCTACGAGCGTCTTCCTGCTCTGGCTGCCGAGTTGTC
>JAJFBI010000129.1 GCA_020697385.1 Microvirga sp.
TCTGCCTCACGAGCGACCAGCCGATCCGCCAAGGCACGCTCGACATGTTCCTCGACCTCCTGCGCTCTTCGCAGGGCGCGAAGCTCCTGCGCGTGAAGGGCCTTGTGGCGCTGGCCGAGGACCCGGAGCATCCGGTCGTGATTCATGGCGTGCAGCATGTGATCCATGTGCCGGCCGTGCTGCCGCGCTGGCCGAGCGAGGACAGGCGCAGCCGCATCGTGTTCATCGTGGACGATCTCGAACGTGAGACCGTGGAGAAGCTCTGGGACGCCTTCCTCGGCAAGCCCGCCGTCGACCGGCCCGATGCGGCGGCCCTGTCGGACAATCCGCTGTCGCTGAGGCGGTGAATACCTCTCGTGGATCTCCAACAAGAGCCTCATCCTGAGGAGCGAGCTTGCTCGCGTCTCGAAGGACGAGGCGTTTCCAGTGCATTCTGGTAGCTCCTTCGAGACGCCGCTTTCAGCGGCTCCTCAGGATGAGGGTCGAGTGGTGTGAGGTGTTTACATCACGCCGCCATCTGCGAGCGCTGCGCCCAACCTGTCATGGAGCGTTCCGCATAGGCCGTGATGGCGTACATGATCACACCGAGCACCGCGAGCACCACGAGGGCGGCCCAGACGAGGGGCACCTCGAAGGCGGCCGAGGCCCGGGTGAGCAGGTTGCCGATGCCCACATTCGACGCGTTCTGCTCACCGATCACGGAGCCCACATAGGCGAGCGTGATCGCCACCTTCAACGAGCCGAAGAAATACGGCATGGCGCGCGGCACGCCGACCTTGAAAACGATGTCGCGCTTCGAGGCGCCGAGCGCGCGGAGCACATCCTCCATCTCGGGCTCCACGGTCGCAATGCCGGTCGCGACATTGACCACAATGGGGAAGAACGAGATCAGGAAGGCGGTCATCACCGGCGGCACCCAGCCGACGCCGAACCAGAACACCAGGATCGGCACCACGGCCACTTTCGGGATCGAGTTGAAGCCGACAAGCAGCGGATAGGTGCCTGCATTGATGAGCCGCGAGGAGCCGAGCACCATGCCGAGCAGGAGGCCGAAACCGACCGCAAGACCAAAGCCCGCGAGCGTCATCCAGAGGGTGTGCATGGCGTGATAGGCGAGCTGGTTCCGGTATTCCCACACGGCCCACATAATCGTCGAGGGAGCCGGCAGGATGAAGCTCGAGATCTTCAGCACGTGGCAGAGGATCTCCCACAGGGCGAAGAACCCGACGGTGAAGACCCACGGCGCGAGGGCGAGCTTGTTCTTGGTTTTCATGGGTTCCTCACGCGGCCTGGCGCGCCTGCGCGATGTGGCCGCGCAGCTCGTGAACGAGGGCGGAGAATTCCGGCGTATAGGTGATCTCGAGATCGCGCGGCCGCGGGAACTCCACCTCGCGCTCGGCCACGATGCGGCCGGGTCGTGCGCTCATGCAGAAGATGCGGTCCGCCAGGAACGCCGCCTCGCGCAGGTCGTGGGTGACGAGAATGATCGTGACTTTCTGGGCCGCATGGAGGTCGCGCATCACGCACCACAATTCCTCGCGGGTGAAGCTGTCGAGAGCTCCGAAGGGTTCGTCGAGCATCAGGAGCTTGGGCTCGTGGATAAGCGCGCGGCACAGCGAAGCGCGTTGCTGCATGCCGCCGGACAATTGCCACGGGAATTTGTGCCCCTGCCCTTTGAGGCCCACCTGGGCGAGCAGGCTCTCGGCCTTCGCTACATATTCCGCCTTATGCCGCCGCAGCCGGGAGCGGTGCGGCTCCACGATCTCGAGCGGCAGGAGAATGTTGTCGAGGGTGGTACGCCAGGGCAGCATCGTCGGGTTCTGGAACGCCATGCCGGCGAGCTTCACCGGCGCGCCAACCTGCTTGCCGTCCACGATCACGGTTCCCTCGACGGGAAACTGCAATCCGGTGGCGAGCTTCATCAGGGTGGACTTGCCGCAGCCCGATGGGCCGACGATGGCGGCGAACTCGCCTTCGTTCACCTTGAGGTTCAGGTTCTGGACCGCCGGCAGGCCGTCCTCGGCCCGCGCATAGACGTGGGTCACGTCGTGGATATCGACGAAAACAGACAAAGGGCGCTCCGTGGTCTCACCCTCCCCTTGAGGGGGGAGGGTCGGCCGTCAGGCCGGGGTGGAGTGAGTAGCGCAACCTTGCAGAACGTAGCGTTTCCACCCCACCCCGCTCGCTTATGCTCGCGACCCTCCCCTCAAGGGGAGGGTAAGGGAGGATCTCAGTTCACCTTGCGCTGGTCTGCGGCGGGGAGGAACTGCTCCGTGAACACGGCTTCCACTTCGGGCTTCGCCTTGTAGGTGAAGGTCAGGCCGATCTGGTCGAGGGCCTTGGCGAAGCGGGCCTTGTCGATGCCACCGAAGCCGTTCTCCTTCACCCAAGGGGTGATCATGTTCTGCTCCAGCACCATCTTGAGGCGCTCGAGTTCCACGTCCTTCTTGGCGACGTCGTTGCGCTTGATCACGGAATCGACCGCGCTCGACGGATCCTTCACCGTGTCCTGCACGCCCTTCATGATGGCGCGCAGCAAGCCCTTCACGGCCTCCGGCTTCTCCTGGGCGAACTTCTGCGAGACGATGATCGTGTTGCCGTAGAGATCGACGCCGTAATCGCTCATGAGCATGACGACGATGTCGTCCGCCGGCACGCCGCGGGACTTCAGGTTGATGTAGGACGACATGGAGAAGCCGAACACCGCATCGACCTCTCCTTGCGCCAGCATGGGCTCGCGGACGGGAAAGCCCACGTTCTCGAACTTCATGCTGGAATCGTCGATCTTGTTGACGGTCTTGAAGATCGGCCATTGCGCATAGGCGCCGTCGGCGGCAGGCGCGCCGAACTTCTTGCCCTGGAGGCTCGACACCTCCTTGCTGATGCCGCGGCTCTTGCGGCCGATGAGGGCGAAGGGCGGCCGGTCATAGATCACCATCACGGCCTTGATGTCGGTGCCGGGATTTTCGTCGCGGAAGCGCACGAGGGAGTTCACGTCTCCGAAGCCCACGTCATAGGTGCCCGATGCCACACGGGAGATCGGCTCGCGGGAGCCTGCTGCCGGATCGATCGTGACGTCGAGCCCCTCGGCCTTGAAGTAGCCCTTGTCGAGGGCGACTGCGAAGGGGGCCGCCGGGCCTTCCCAGCGCCAGTCGAGGGAGAACCGCACCGGGGTCTGGGCCTGGGCCGCCGCGGAACCGAGAAGCGCAGCCGCTCCGGCCAGCATCCCCGTGATCCACTTCGCCTTGGTCGAACGATCCGCAAACATCACCGTCACCTCTGTTTTATGATCGGGAGCCTTGTGGCGCCGTTTCAGCCACCTGCCCTGTTCTTGACCATGCAATCAGATCCGCGCCTCGGGTCAAGTCTCTTGCCATGGCATTCCTGCCTCCGAGGCGGGCATCTGGCGGAAAATTGAGCAGAAATTCTCAGCCCCGGGGCCCTTGACGGTCCTGGAGGCCATCCCCACCTTGGATCCCATCGGTGACCGGGCCCCTCTGGCGGACGAGAAAGCGTTCGTGATGTCGGAGCCGATGCTTGAACGCAAAGCAATCATAGGTCCGGTTATGCCAGAATTCCTTCTCATGGAATGGCTGGGAAAGCCCGTCTGGATGTGGACGGCTTTCCTGAGCCTTGTCGTTTTTCTCCTCGCTTTCGATCTCGGTGTCCTGAACAGGAAGGACAAAGAGCTCGGCGTGAAGGAGAGCCTTCTCCTCTCCGCCTTCTACATCGGCATCGCGGTCGCGTTCGGTGCCTACATCTGGTGGTCGTTCGAGACCGGCCTCCTGGTAACCGAAGACGGCACCCACGCGGGCATCTCCTATTTCACAGGCTTCTTCATCGAGAAGTCCCTGTCGATCGATAATGTCTTCGTGATCTCGCTGATCTTCAGCTACTTCGCGATCCCCCGAAAATACCAGTACCGGGCTCTCGTGTGGGGCATCGTCGGCGTGATCGTTCTGCGCGGCATCATGATCGCCGTGGGTGCTGCGCTGGTGCAGGAATATGCCTGGATGCTCTACGTCTTCGGTGCCTTCCTGATCGCGACCGGCATCAAGATGCTGATTGTTCCGGAGAGCGATCCCGACATCGAGAAGAACGTGTTCGTTCGCTTCCTGCGCAAGCACATGCGGGTGACGAACCGTCTACACGACCAGCACTTCTTCGTGCGCGAACCCGATCCGAAAACGGGCAAGATCGTCACCTGGGCGACGCCGCTCTTCCTGGCACTCGTGGTGATCAACGTCGTAGACCTGATCTTCGCGGTGGATTCAGTGCCGGCAATCTTCGCCATCACCACAGATACCTTCGTGGTCTACACGGCCAACATCATGGCGATCCTGGGCCTGAGGGCTCTCTACTTCGCGCTCGCCGCCATGGTGCACCGGTTCCACTACCTGAAATACGCGCTGGCGCTGGTGCTCGTGTTCATCGGCGGCAAGATCTTCTGGAACCAGCTCGTGGGCAAGCTCGATCCCACCATCTCGCTCGGTGTGACTCTCGCCCTGATCGCCGGTGGTGTCCTCTTCTCGCTGTGGAAGACGAAGGACGAGCAGGAGGCCGTTTCCGGCTAAGCATAGTGGGAGGGTGAACGCCCTCCCATTTCGTTGTCCGCTCCTCATTGTCATTCCGGGGCCGCGCAGCGGAGCCCGGAATCCATAACCACGACGCTGGTCGAGCAAGACGCTACAAAGCTGTTGTGTCCTTTCCAGCACTGTTAGCGGTTATGGATTCCGGGCTCGCCTTTGGCGCCCCGGAATGACAGCGATGATATGTCTGTTTACACCGGCAACATCCCGTCGCTCTTGACCTCCTCCATCACCGCATAGGTGCGGGTCTCCTTCACGCCCGGCAGAGCGAGAAGGATCTCGCCGAGGAAGCGGCGATAGGCGGCCATGTCGGCCACACGGGTCTTCACCAGATAATCGAAGCCGCCCGCTACCATGTGGCATTCCAGAACCTCAGGCGCGCGCTTCACGGCCTCGGCGAATTTCTCAAACACGTCGGGCGTCGTCTTATCGAGAGAGACTTCCACGAACACCAGGAGGCCGAGCCCGAGTCGATGCGGATCGAGCCTCGCCCCGTAGCCGGCGATAAAGCCCTCTCGCTGGAGGCGCTTGACCCGGTCACTCGTGGAGGTGGGAGACAGCCCGACCTTTTCGGCAAGATCCACATTGGCGATGCGGCCGTCCGCCTGAAGAGCTTTGAGGATCTTGCGATCCGTCCTATCCAGATCCGTCATTTTCGCGGCTTTCAAGATTATCTTCCGCTTTTCATAAGGTTAAGTCAGAGATTTTGCCATCGAAACACGGTCAGCAGCCTCATATATTCCGGGGAACATCCAGAGGAAATCACAATGACCCCTGCCCCCGGCGCTGCCCTGCCCTTCAACCCTCCTTTCGCGGAAGACGACAAGGCCATTGCGGCCCGCCTTCTCGCCAGCTCCCGCCTGTCGCCGGAGCGGGAGAGGCGCGTGGACGAGCAAGCCACCCGCCTGATCGAGGCGATCCGCGCCAAGGGTGGCGGGCTCGGCGGCGTCGAGGAGATGCTGCGGGAATACGCGCTCTCCACCAAGGAAGGGCTGGCTCTCATGGTCTTGGCCGAAGCGCTGCTCCGGGTGCCGGATGCCGCCACGGCCGACCGACTGATCGAGGACAAGCTGGGACAGGCCGATTTCGCCGGCCATGAGTCGAAGTCCGATGCCTTCCTCGTCTCGGCCTCTGCCTGGGCGCTCGGCATCACCGCGCGGGTCATCCAGCCCGGCGAGACCCCAGAAAGCATTCTGGGCCAGCTCACCAAGCGTCTCGGCCTCCCGGCCGTGCGAACCGCAACCCGCCAAGCCATGCGGGTGATGGGTAACCACTTCGTCCTCGGCCAGACCATCGAGGAGGCCCTGAAGCGCGCCGGATCCTCAAAGGGCCGCGTCTACCGCTATTCCTTCGATATGCTGGGCGAAGGCGCCCGCACCGCCGATGATGCGCGCCGCTACTTCGCCTCCTACGCCTCGGCCATCGACGCCATCGGCCGCTCGGCCGGCAACGAGCCGCTGCCGAACCGTCCCGGCATTTCAGTGAAGCTGTCGGCCCTGCATCCGCGCTACGAGGCCACGAGCCGTGAGCGTGTCATGCGCGAGCTTGTGCCGCTGGTGATCGAGCTCGCGCAAAAGGCTAAATCCTACGACCTCAACTTCACCATCGATGCGGAAGAGGCCGACAGGCTCGAGCTCTCGCTCGAAGTCATCGAGGCCGTGCTGGCTGATCCGTCGCTTGCCGACTGGAAAGGCTTCGGGCTTGCCATCCAGTCCTACCAGAAGCGTGCCGGCTCGGTGATCGACGCCATTGCGGCCATGGCTGAGAAATACGATCGCCAGCTGATGGTGCGCCTTGTGAAGGGCGCCTATTGGGACACGGAGGTGAAGCGCGCCCAGGAGCGCGGCCTCGACGATTACCCGGTCTTCACCCGCAAGGCGATGACTGATCTTCACTATATGACCTGCGCCGAGAAGATGCTGTCCTTGCGCCCGCGGATCTACCCGCAATTCGCCACGCATAACGCGCTCACCGTCGCGTCCATCATCGAGCGGGCCGGCGGCACGGAGGGCTACGAGTTTCAGCGCCTGCACGGCATGGGCGAGGCGCTCTATGCCCGCCTGCTGGAGGACAAGCCGGGACTGGCCTGCCGCGCCTACGCGCCAGTGGGTGGCCATCGCGACCTGCTCGCCTATCTCGTGCGCCGCCTTCTGGAGAATGGGGCGAACTCTTCCTTCGTGTCCGTGGCGGCGGACCCGAACGTGCCTGTCGAGGCCCTATTGAAGCGTCCTGCCGACATCATCGTATCGGCCGACAAGGCGCGCCATCCCAAGGTGCCCTTGCCGCGTGATCTTTATGGACCTGAGCGCGCCAACTCGCGGGGCGTCGAGTTTGGCCACCAGGCCTCGCTCGAGGCGCTTCTTGCCGAGATTCAGAAGAGCGCGCAGCAGAGCTTCAGGGCCGAAGCTCTGATCGACGGCAAGGCGGCCTCGGGCAGCTCGCGTCCGGTTCTCAGCCCCGTCGATGGCAGCACAATCGCCGGCCACGTGACGGAGGCTTCCCCTGAGGTGGCGGACCGCGCCATGGTGGCGGCTCATAAAGGCTTCGCGAAGTGGAGCCGGACGGATGCGGACACTCGAGCCAAGGCGCTGCAACGCGCTGCCGATCTCCTGGAGAAACGTCGCGGGGCGCTGCTGCACCTGCTGCAGGTGGAGGCCGGCAAGACGCTCGACGATGCGCTCTCCGAGGTGCGTGAGGCTGTCGACTTCCTGCGCTACTACGCCGTTCAGGGCCGCAGCCTTTTCGGCAACGGCGACTTCATGCCAGGGCCGACTGGTGAGAGCAATGTGCTGCGCCTGCGCGGCCGCGGCGTGTTCGTGGCAATCTCGCCCTGGAACTTTCCCCTCGCCATCTTCCTCGGCCAGGTCAGCGCCGCGCTCATGGCCGGCAATGCGGTCGTGGCCAAGCCCGCGGAGCAGACGCCCCTGATCGCGGATCTGGCCGTTCGGATCCTGCACGAAGCCGGCGTTCCGAAGACTGCC
>JAJFBI010000130.1 GCA_020697385.1 Microvirga sp.
TCATGGCCGAAAGCGGAATGACCGCTTTCGAGATGGAAATATGGAAAGCTGCCGTTCGCTGCGCATCGTTCCGGCCCACCCGAACGAAGCAGATCCGGACCGCTCGGCTGCCGCGACGGGAACAAGAGGCGGCGACGTGCGGGCGCTCCTCGCGTTTTGTCCGATTTAAGCGTAGCATTGGCCATCACCGGCTGTTCCGCCCAGGCGCCGGTGGCTGAGAGAGACGTGCGCTCCCGCCTGTGAGGAGAGCGCCCATGGCACCACCAGCCTACGACGACCACTGTCCCGGCTCGCCATCGTTTCCTGTTACGCAGACGAGGTCGCTAAGATGAGGCGGCTGCGGTCATCGCGCCGGTTGCGAGAGCTCTCCTTTATGCGCCCCACCGAGACAGCGCCCACGCTGCAGACCACCAGGACGGTTCCTGTCGTGTCCAGAGGCATGCCGATCGCCGGCCACCGACCCGCTGGGTAACTGACTGCAATCAGTTGGCGCTCAACAAACGCCGACTTGTCTAGGGAGGTCCGGGTGAACGATTTGGCGGACGTCCTCGCCGACAGGATCCAGCTTACTCGGGAGCTGGAAGAGGCGCGCAGCACGAATCTCCGGCTTCGCCTGGAGTTGAGTGAAGCGTTGAAGCAGCAAGCTGCCACCTCCCAAGAACTCCAAGAATCCCGGGAATATCAAATTGCGACGGGTGACGTGCTCAAGCTCATCAGCCGATCGGTTTTCGATCTGCAAACCGTGCTCGACACCCTAACTGAATCGGCGGCACGGCTGTGCGGCGCTGACACCGCCATCATCCGTCGCCGTCGGGGCGACGAATATCCCGTTTCCGCGACCTAGCGGGCCACATCGGGCAGCACGGAGAATGACCCTGCCACCGGGCACAGGCAGGGGCCTACGAGGTTCTCCTCGGCTGGACAGCTGGCGATCTAGCCAGGAGCCCAAGCCAATTCGGCTCCTTCTCTGGCCCGGTTTCAACGCCGCCAAGAAGATTACGATCCTGACCGACACGGACGGCCAGGACCCGGGCGCACCGCTTCGGAGTAGCTTGCCGTTCCGGCGGGCTTATCGGGTCGCATCTGCGCGAAGATTGGCTCTGGTTGTGCACGCTGGAGCATAGTCCACGACAACATGACACTCGCGCCGCACGCCCTCGCACCGGCTGCCGCCATGGCGGGATATAACCCCCGGCTCTCACCCTTGGGCCCTTCGTTGTAGAGCTGGACCTCGACGAGAAGAGACAGAAGAAGAAAGCTGAAGGATTTTCCGTGAGCGTCGAGGTTGAGAGAGGAATTGACCCCGCCCTCGAGCGCCCCGTGCAGGACGAAGTTGAATCCCTTGAGCTCGTCGAGCTCGTAGCGCCGCACCTCGCCAGTGATGAGGTCCGGAAACGCGTTCTTGATGCGCTCGGCGGTGAGGCTCTCCTTGAGGTCCTCGAAATGGCGTGGGTCGTAGGGCCAGACCGAGATGCTGGAAATATTGCCCTTGTCGCCGGCCCGCGCCGAGGCGACGTGGCGCAATGGAACCGTGTGCTTCACGCGACCACCATGCTGACCCTGATGCGGACGAGGTCGCGGTCGACGAAGGTCGGCTGCGTCATCACCGTCGGGGTTAGCAGGTTCCGGTAGCCTCCGCCGCCGGCCGGCCCTGCCATGTGGAGGCCGTCGACCTCGGAGAACAGCAGCTCGGCCCAGCCGCGGTCGAAGGTACGCATGGCGAAGCGCAGGCGCACGTCCTCCGAATCCGTGGTGCGGGTCACCCCGGTCGCATGGATGGAGTTCACGCCGATGATATCGAAGCGCATCGGCTCGATGCAGCCGAACTTCCCGGTCATGCGCCGCCTGACGATCTCGCGGGCGAGCTCGGCCCGCTCCTGCGCGCCGGGGCCGGCATAGCTGAACTCCGCCTCCGCCCGGAAGCCGCCGCCGAAAGCGACGAGCGCCTTCAAGGTGCCCGGCCGGCTGCGCCCGCCCGCATTTGAGACCCGGACGCGGTCGCCGCCGAGATCCTCGACCCGCACCCGGCTGAAATCGGCGGCGACGTCCGGCGTCAGATAAGCGCGCGGGTCGTGGACCTCGTAAAGGAGCTGCTCCTTGACCGTGAGCGCACTGACGAGACCCCCGGTTTCGGCGAGCTTGGTGATCACGGCGGAGCCGTCCTCGTCGACCTCCGCGATGGGGTAGCCAAGATCGTCCAGGCCGGGCACCTCCTTGAAGCCCGGATCGGCGAAATAGCCCCCGGTGACCTGCGTCGTGCATTCGAGAAGATGCCCGACCGCCGTGCCGCAGGCGATGCGGTCCCAGTCCGTGACGCTCCAGCCGTAGTGATGGGCGATCGGGGCGAGGAAGAGCGACGGATCGGCCACCCTGCCAGTGAGAACGATGTCGGCACCCTTCTCCAGCGCTTCCACGATCGCCTCGGCGCCGAGATAGGCGTTCGCTCCGACGACGGTTCGGCCGAAGGTGGCGACCGTGGTGCCGAGTTCCGGGAGAACCGTGTTATCATCGACGAGCGCCGTCACGTCGTCGCCTTCGACCACGGCGATGCGCAACCCCTCAAAGCCGAGCTCCCGTGCCACGCGCGCCGCCGCCTCCCCCGCCGCCGGCGGGTTGGCGCTCCCCATGTTGCTGACAATCCGCGTGTCGCGCGCCCGGCAGGCCGGCAGGACCGAGCGCAGGCGCGTCTCCAGCATCGGGTTGTAGCCCTTGGCCGAGTCGCGCATCCTCTCCACATGGCCGTGGGCGAGGGTGCGCTCGGCGAGGCACTCGAAAACGAGGAAATCGAGGTCGCCCCGCTCGGCGAGGTCTTGCGCCGGCCCGACGCGGTCATAGGCCTGCCCGGCGCCTGCTCCGATCCGCAGTGTCATCCTGATCGCTCATCCGACGATGCGAAGCTGGGGAGTCCGGGGCGACGCCCCGGCCGCGTGCTTGGCGCCTTATGGAGCCGCGACCGCCTCCTCGATCACCCCCTTGCCGATGCGATTCTCGAACTGCGCCCAGACCGGCTTCATGCGCTCGGCGAAGGCGGCCTTCTCCTGGACCGAGACTGGCACGATGTTCATGCCCTTGGCCTTAAGCTCGTTCGTCCACTGCACGACTAGGTCGTCGTTGATCTTGCGCTCGAGGTCCGCACCTTCCTTCGCAGCGGCCAGGATGATCGCCTGGTCCTGAGCCGAGAGTTTTTTGAACAGGTCGAGGTTCATGATGAAGACATGCGGCGTGTAGATGTGCTCCGTCAGCGAGAGGTGCTTCACGACCTCGAAGAGTTTATAGGGCGTGATGTTGCCGATCGGCAGGTCGAGCCCGTCGACGACCCCCTGCTGAAGCGAGCCGTAGACCTCGGGGAAGGCGATCGGCACCGGGCTGGCGCCCATGGCGCGGATGGCGGCGATGTGGGAGGGGCTCTCGATCACCCTGATCTTGAGCCCGCTCATGTCCGCCGGCTTGTTGATCGCGGTCTTATTGGTGAGCATGTTGCGAAAGCCGGATTCGGCCGTGGCGAGCCCCTTGATGCCGGCGGCCTCCATCGCCGCCATCAGCTTGTCGCCGACGGCGCCGGTGGCGACGCGGCGGGCGTGGGCCGTGTCGCGGAACAGGAAGGGCATGTCGTAGAAGGCGAGCTGCGGCACGAAGGTGGTCATCGCCGAGGTCGAGGTCATGGCGAAGTCGATGGTGCCGAGCTTGACGCCCTCGGTCATCTCGCGCTCGCCGCCGAGGCTCGCCGAGCCGAAGTACTCGATCTTGTGGCGTCCTCCCATGCGCTGGTTGATGATCTCGATCATGCGCAAGGCCGAAGTCTCGGCGCGGTCGCCCGGCGAGGCGGCATTGGCGAATCGCCACGTGTCCGCGGCCGCCGGGCCGGCGACGGCCAGCGCAGCAAGGGCTCCGAACAGAACCGCGCCGATGGTCTTCGAGAGGGTCATCTGGTCCTCCTTTGTTCATCGGTAGCCGAAGAAGTGGGGCAATCCCACGACGAGCACAGGGACGTAGGTGCAGATCATCAGCACGACGACCTGCCAGGCGAGGAAGGGGAGCACAGCCTTCGAGAGCCGCAGCAACGGTATTCGCGCGATCGCGCAGATCACGAACAGCACCAGCCCGAAGGGCGGCGTCAAGAGTCCGAGCACGCCGTTCATGACGAAGATGAAGCCGAAATGCAGCGGGTCGATGCCATAGGTCTTGGCGATCGGGGCGAGGATCGGCGCCAGCATGATCATGGCGACGATGTTGTCGATGAGACAGCCGACGATCAGCAGCAGGATGTTGACGATGAGGAGGAACACTAGCGGGTTGTCGGAGATGGCGCGGACCGCGGCGCCCAGCATGGTGGGAACCTGAGCCGCCGTGATCAGCCACGCGACGACGTTGGAGGTCGCGACGAGGATGAACACCACCGCGGTCGCGAGTCCGGCCCGAAGAAGCGCGGGCGGGAGGTGAGACCAGCGCAGTTCCCGGGTGACGAAGAAGCCGACCACCACCCCGTAGAGCACGGCGATCGCGCCGGCCTCGGTCGGCGTCACGATGCCGAACAGGATGCCGCCGATGATGATGAGCGGCATGAGCAAGGCGGGAAGTGCCTGCCGGGCTCGCAGGCACGCCTCCCCCCGCGAGATCGTCTCGGTCCGCCGGGGATAGTTTCGCCTCACCGCCATGACATAGGCGATGACCATCATCCCGAAGCCGATCATCAGCCCCGGCACGATGCCGGCAATGAACAGGCCCGCCACCGAGACGTTGGCGATCAGGGCATAGATCACCATCGGGATGCTCGGCGGGATGATCGGTCCCATCACCGCCGCGCTCGCGCACACGCCGGCCGCGAAGTCGTTGCCGTATTGCTTTCGCATGGTGGGGATCAACGCCGAGCCCAGCGCCGAGGCATCGGCGATAGCCGAGCCGGACACGCCGGAGAACACCATGGCCGAGACGATATTGACCTGGGCGAGCCCCCCTCGCACCCCGCCGACCAGGACATCGGCGAAACGCAGGAGGCGACCCAGGATGCCCGAGGTCCCCATCAGCTCCCCGGCAAGCATGAAGAGCGGCACCGCCATCAGCACGAAGCTGTCGACCCCGGTGAACATGCGCTGCGGGATGAGGATCAGCGAGACCTTGCCCCAGACGACCATGGCGGCGAGCGCGGCGAGGCCGAGGCAGAAGGCGATCGGCACCCCGATCAGGAGCGTCACGGTGAATGTCAGCCCCATGACCCCGAGCATGGCTCAGCTCCGAACCGCCATCGCGGCTTCGTTCTCGATGTCCTGGGGAGGCGGATCGGGATCGCGGATCATGAGCGCGCCCATCTCGATGATGGTGAGGAGCGAGCCGACGGGGATCGCCAGATAGGGCCAGGCAGTGCTGACGCCGAGCACCGGCGTGATCTGGCCGCTGATGCGCGGGATGAGCAGGAAGGCCGCCGCGACCACGGTAGCAAGGAAGGCGACGCAGAGCAGGCGCACGAAGAGGATCACGGCGCGTCGGGAGGACCCTGGCAAGCGGTTGAGAAGGACATCGACGGCAACATGGCCGCCCTCGCGCAGGGCGGGTGCGACGCCGAGGAAGCCCATCCAGATCATGAGGTAGCGCCCCGCCTCCTCGGTCCAGGTCAGCGCGTCGTTGAGGACGTAGCGCCAGAATACGCCGGCGAGGACGACGACGCACATCACGGCCATGAGCACGATGACGATCGCGCGGGCGAGCCGGTCGGTCGCGTCCGCGAAGGTGAGATAGTGGTCGCGCATGGCGCCGCGGGCCTCCGTTCGCTCACGCCATGTTGAGGAGCTGCTTCGGCGTGTCCGAGGACATCGTGCGGATCGCCTGGAGCGGCAGGCCGGTGTTATTCAGAAGCTGCAGATAGGCGCGGAACATGGTCGGCGCAGTCCCGTAGATCTGCGCTCCGGCGTCGCTCGCCAGGACGCAGCGCTCGATGCCGATCTCGTTCAGCAGCTTGACTTCGGCATCCATCGGCCTCGCGCCGTGCGGAGGCAGGAGCGAGGTGCCGCAGAACTCGATCCAGGCGCCCAGATCGGCGAGCTCGCGCAGCTCCGCGCCGGTGAGCTCGCTCATCAGCACCCAATTGCCGTGGGTGATAACCACCTTGCGGAAGCCTTCCGCCTTAGCGAAATGGGCGAGCGCCGCCATCTCGGACTTGTGGATGTGAGACGTGCCGAGCATGGCGTCCCAGATCTGGCAGATCTTCACCACGTCCTTGATCTCGGGCGTAAGCTTCCCGTCGAGCAGCAGGCTGATCGGCGGCTTCTTGAGGAGGTGGCGCGACTTCTTCGCCGGCTCGGCCGGACCGATCTCCGGCGCGGTCGCGTAGTTGCCCTGCGGAAAGACCTGCGAATGGCGCAGCGCGTCGACCGTCGGGCACCACACCTGCGCCGCGCCCATGGTGCAGGCGAAATCGGCCGCGTCCGGATTGATGCCGCCGACCGAATGGTTGAGAACCACGCCGCCGAACATCCGAATGCCCGGCGCAGCCTTCTGAGCGAGATAGGCTCGTGTGACGGTCGGCTCGGTGTGGTCCTTGAGAACGATCCCCGCCATCCCTTCGGAAACGCCATGCTGGGCGGTGACGTCGTCATCCCACGGCCGGTGATGGGTATAGGACGGCGCCGAATGGACATGGATATCCACCGCTCCGACCACGTCGACCATAAGCCGCTCCGGCATCGAATGCTCCCACTGATCGCGCGTACCGCGCTGCCGCGACAGCCAGTCTGGCATCCGAATGCGCGAGAACGCCAATAACGATTCCTGCGAGCAGCCATCGCGATTCGGTATGGAAGCAGTCGAGCTATCGACCTATCGTATGGGATCTCCATTTTGGGGTTCCCTCCCATGGAGCTTCGGCAACTCGCTTATCTGATCGGTATTGTACGCGCCGGGAGTTTCAGCGGAGCCGCCTCCGCCCTCCATGTCGCGCAGCCGGCGCTCAGCCGCCAAATCGCTTTGCTCGAGCGCGAGCTGGGCGTTCTTCTCCTGACTCGGAACAGCCGCGGCATCGTCCCGACGCCCGCAGGAGAGGAATTTTTCGCTCGCGCGATCGAAATCCTGCGAAACGTGGAGGACTCCAAGCGGGAGCTGAAAGCGCTGTTCTCGATCGGCGCCTCGGCAGTGATCAAAATCGGCCTGCCGCTCACTCTCAGCCGTCTGCTCACGCCGGAGCTCTTTGACACGTCGCGCGCGCATTTCCCCGAGATTCGAATCCAAATCAGCGAGGCCTGGACGGGTCACATCCACCGTGACCTTCTCGACGGCAAGCTCGATTTCGGCGTCATCAGCAACCGTCAGCTCGACCGCCGCATGATTTATCGCCAGTTGATCAAGGAAAGCGTGCATCTTATGTGCGCGCCTGACCATCCCTTCTCGCGCCGGCCGCAGCGCATCGAAGATGTGGGACGCACTCCCCTCGTGCTTCCGCCTCGGGCACACGGAATCCGATTGGTCGTCGACGATGCGTTCCAGCGCTGCCTGATCCGCCCCAACATTGTGCTTGAGTCGGAGGTCTGGGCGGTCATCACCGACGTTGTGCGCAAGGGGATCGCTTGCA
>JAJFBI010000131.1 GCA_020697385.1 Microvirga sp.
CGTCGAAGGTGATCGGCTCGCCGGCCTTGAAGCCGTGATACTCGAACCGGGCCGGAAGCTGGCCGAGACGGACCGGAAACAGGGGCGGTGCGAAGAGACGGCCGAGAGGCTCCATGGCGCTCTCGCCCTCCAGGTGCCCGCAATAGGTGCGAATCACGCGATGATTGGCAAGGAGCGCCGGCTTGAAGAAGGGCAGGCCGCTGATGTGGTCGAGGTGAAGATGGCTGAGGAGAATGTCGATCTTGTCGGGGGCGTTCGGGCCGAGCTCCATGCCCAGAGCGGAAAGGCCGGTGCCCGCATCGAGAATGAAGAGACGCTCGCCGCATCGGACCTCGACGCAGGGCGTGTGCGATCCGAACTCGACGAATTGAGGTCCGGATGCGCAGGTAGAGCCGCGTGTGCCCCAAAACCGGACCTGCAATGCGTCAGAGGATGCAACACGCCTTACCATGGCAGGATCATGATGTAACGAAAACCCCTCTTATGTGCGCTGGCGCACATGAACCGCGATAAGCTGCCCCTGACACGGACAACGGGTCAAGGCCAAAGATGTCACGCACTTAACGCCTCCAGACGCCGGGTGCGGCGCTCCATCACCGGTTCACCCCGTTCGAAACGGATAACCGCATCGAAGGGCGGTTGATCCATGGCGGGCGAGATCTCGGGCGTCACGAGGATCAGGCCGCGGCCGACGAGAGCCCGGCGCAGGTTCATCACCAGCCTGTCGGCAGCCGGTCCCGGCAGGCCGTCGAGGGCCCGCTGAACCACCAGGACGCTCGGACGGCGCACGAGGCCGCGCACGAGATCGACGGCCGCCAATTCGGTGAGGGTCAGGTCGTCGCCTTGCGGATCGATCGGCGTGTCGAGGCCGATGCGCGAGACCTCGCCGTCGAGGCCGCGCTGGGTGAGCACCCGGCGGGCGACCTCCTGCACTGCTTCGAGGGCTCCGGCTTGGTCGGCCGCGATACGACCGAAGAGCAGGTTGTCCTGAATGCTTGCCGCCGCGCAGAAGCGCGCCTCGTCGTAGAACTCGATGGCCGATTTCAGGCTGACCGGCAGCATGCGGGCGAAGTCGGACCGTGCCACAAGGATGCGCTCCTCCAGGCCCGGTTCGAGCAGACCCAAACGGTGCCGGCTCTCGTTGTAGCGAAGCGCCAGTCCAATCAGCCGCTCCTGGTCGCGGGAGGTCTTGTCGCTGCGCCGCTGCTCGTTCTTCCGGTCGACAAGGTCCTGGAAGTACGGCCGGTCGGCCGCCGAGAAGAATGAGAACCGGTCGAAGAGCGGGGACCCGTCCGGAATCTCCGCGAAGATCTCGATCATGCTGGTGGCAATGGACAGGCCCATGCGGGCGAGCGGCTTGGTGAGCTCGTTGGCCTCAAGAATGGCGCGCACGAAGGGGTGGCTCGACAAGCGATCCTCCCGGAAGGCATCGCCGATGGGCTTTCCGAAGAGCAGGTTCTCGCCGATCGTGGCGTAGCGGTTGTAGCGCGTGGCGCTGAAGGGATCGACGAAGCGGTCGAGGTTCTCTGCCGCGAGCGCCGCCTCGACGAAGCGGCGAGCTACCACGACGGCGCCTGCGAACTTCGGCTCCCTGGCCGGGTCGATGGTGCCGGACAGACCGCGGGCATGGGTGAGGCGGTCGAGCCCGGCAATGGCGATGGCCTCGGAGAGGCGGTGATTGAGTTCGCCCGCCGGGGCGGAGCAGCCATAGAGCAGATTATCCTTGAGGCTGCCCTCGATCAGCACCGTCGATCCGGTGAAGGCGATGCGCTGGCTGCGCTCCACCGGGTTGGCGGCGGCGAGATCCACGCCGCCAAAGGTCAGGCGGCCCATGGAGAGCGGCAGCTGGCCGCTCATGAGCGCCGCAAGCAGCCTTGGGCCCGCATCGCCATCCCCCACGAGGGCCACATGGGACGGGAACGCGAGGGTAAGGTTGACGGATGCCACCCGCGCCCCGCTCGCAGGATCGTAAGCCGACACGCCTTGAGCCACCAGCGCGCCGTTCTCCGGCAGGCTGGCCTTGCCTTTGAGCGCGGCGCGCAGCTTCAGCGGCGCCAGACCCTTGCCGAGGTCGATGAGCAATGCCCTGGCCCGCATGATCAGCCGGTGCCACTGCACCACCTCGCGGGTGCCATAGGCGGCAAGCGCCGCCGCGAGCACACTGGCCGCGACCGTGCCGGAGGTCAGGGGGCGCGATTGCGAGAACCACGCCCCGAGGGCGAGAACCGCCAGGGGGGCGATCAGGAGCAGGGCCGCGGAGGCGGATTCCATGATGGCCAGGCGATACTCTTCCCGCATCACCGGGCGATGGCCGCTCATCAGGGCCTGGCGCACCCGGTCGCGCTCGAAAGGCGCGGTGCCGTGCGCGCGCAGGGCCGGCAGGCGCTGCTCCAGATCGGCGAACACGCCTTCGGCCGCGTCGCCTTCCCGGTGACGGGCCGCCGCCGCGTCGAATCGCAGGAGCGTGCGGCGCGCGCTCACGATCATGGCGAGGCCAAGAACCACCGCCAGAACGGCGCCCAGGTGCCAGTCCGTGGCGAACACATAGGCGCAGGCCAGCCCGATCATGCCGCCGAGCTTCACCGGGATCAGGAGGCTCGATCCCAGCACGCCGTTCTCCCGGGCCAGTCCCCGTGAGGCGAGGGTCGAGATCATGGCGATCTCGTCATGGGACGCGGAGGGCACTTTCAGGATGATGTCGAGGGCGGCCGACTGGGCTCGCGTCAGCATGCGCAGGCCAATGCCGACCGTCACCCATTCGAGCGCCACCAGAATGAGGCCGAGAGCCAAGGGGATGAGCAGCACGCCGATGACGGCCGCAAGCGCGAAGGTCTCAGGATCGAGGGCGAAGCCGGGGAACAGAACCAGGGATCCCGGCCACAGGTCGGCCGGGGAAGTAATGGCAATCCGCAGGAAGTTGGCGGGCCCATTCCAGGCGTCAGGCCCGCCGGTCGCACGATCCACGATCTGCCGAACCAGATCGAACCCGATCAGGATCAGGACACCCGCCAGCGCCAACAGCCCGAAGCCGGCCAGATGGCGGACGGGCGCGGTTTTCCAGGCCAGGCGCAACGGGTCGCGCTCGATGACGGCTCCCAAGGGCAGCTCCAATGATCGTTCGGGTTCAGTGACGTAAGCGGAGCCTAGAGCATCGGGCCCAAAAGTGGAAACCACTTTTGGGTTCTGCCCGATGCTCAATTCATTAAATAGCGCATTGTGTTGGACGGAAAACCGGAACCACTTTTGCGCACGATGCGCGAGCATTTTCCAATCTATGGATAGGACACGCGTTTAAAAAGTGCGCCCGGGCACAGATCGGTCGTTCCACAGGTTTCGACATGGGTGCCGATTTGCCCTCTCGCCGCGCTGCGCTTCGACTCTATGTCCCCCTGCCTTGGCTGCCTGCCATGGAGGATCGGTGAACCCGCCCATGTCGTCCCCTTTGCCGTCCCCCCTGCCGATTGATCCGGTGTTCCAGCTCGTTCTCGAGGTCCCGGCCCATTCGCCGCGCCCGGACCTGCCGCGGCGCCTGACCGCTCTCTTCCAGGAACTGGCCATGGACGAGCCGTCCCGGCCGGTGGAGGAGATCGAGGATCAGATCTGGGCCCTGTGGAGCTCGCACGAGGACCGCATCGCCGAGGAAACCATGGCGGCGGCGGTCGAGTCCTTAAGCTCGGGAGCGCTCAAGCAGGCCCGGCCGCTGTTGGATCATCTGGTCGCCATGTACCCGGACTGGCCGGAGGCCTGGAACAAGCGCGCGATGCTCGCCTCCATCGAAAAGCGCGATGCGGACAGCCTGCTCGACATCGCCCAGACCCTGCGCCTCGAGCCGCGCCATTTCGGTGCGGTGGCCGGGTTCGGCAACATCTGCCTGCGTCACGGCCACCTCAACGAAGCACGCGCCGCCTTCCAGATCGCGCTAGGGATCAATCCGCACATGGAGGACCTGCGCGACATGCTGGAAAACCTGTCGCCGCATCACCTCATGCTGCATTAGGGAATCTTCATCTGCCCCTGGGATCGTGCCGCAGGATCGTCGGACGTGACGAAACCCTCTCCGCGATCATGCCAGCCCCTCGCTTCCGGCATTTGCAACATTCCCCACAGCCGAGCTATCCAGCACTATGGCCCTGCGCGATTTCTTCCTGATGTTTGTCGTCTGCTTCCTGTGGGCGGCCCATACCATCGTCAGCAAGCTCGTCGTCTCAGGCATGGAAATCCCGCCCCTGTTCTATGCGGCCGTGCGCTTCGGCATCGTGGCCATGCTGGCTCTTCCCTGGCTGCTGCCGGCGCCGCGGCCGCGGTGGCGCATCGTCCTGGTCGGGTTCCTGATGGGCGGCGGCGGCTTCGCCCTGTTCTTCCTCGGCATCAAAAGCGCGAGCCCGTCGAGCGCCGCAGTGGTGAGCCAGCTTGGGATCCCTGTGACAGCTCTTCTCTCTCTCCTGATGCTGGGTGAGCGGATCGACGGCAAGCGGGCGCTCGGGATTGTGCTGACCTTCACCGGCGGCGTACTCGTGATGTGGGATCCGGACGGCGGCTTTCCGCTCTCCGCGGGCCTCCTCCTCGTTCTGGCCTCCACCTGCATCGGGTCGCTCGCCGCCGTGATGATGAAGCAGATCAAGGGCGTGAGACCCCTGCAGTTCCAAGCCTGGGTCGGGCTGTCCTCCGTCATGCCCATGGTGCTCCTCACAATGGCCTTCGAAACAGGCCAGACGGCCAAAGCCATGGAGGCAGGCTGGGCTTTCGTGGCGGCGCTCCTGTTCTCCGCCCTCGTCGTGTCCCTGCTGGCGCACACGATCTATTACGGCCTGATCGGGAAATATCCCGCCAACATGATCGCCCCTCTGCTGATCATGAACCCTCTGCTGACGGTGACTCTGGGCATCCTTGTGACGGGGGACCGGTTCGACACACGGATGGCCCTCGGGACGGGGCTTGCCCTGTGCGGCGTCCTGATCATCGTACTCCAGCGCAGCCACATCATGACACTGATCTCGGCGCTGCGGGGGCGTTCACGCTAGCGCACCGCGCGGCCCCGGTTTTCCGCGACAACGGAGCCGTTGCGGCACATATCTGAACGGCTACCCTGGCCGTTATGTCCGATTCGCCTGCCGCCCTCTCCCGTCCCATCATCCTGCCCGTCGACGGCCGCCAGTCGCCGGTGGCCGCCGGCGTTCAGCGCGGCGTGCGCCGCCTGTTCTCGCAGCTCGGCCACGTAACCCTGCCGGAATTCACCCTCGCCAACGGCCGACGCGCCGACCTCATCGCGCTCGCGCCCGACGGAGCGCTCACCATCGTCGAGATCAAGTCGAGCGTTGCCGATTTCCGGGCCGACCGGAAATGGCCCGACTACGAGGATTTCTGCGACCGGTTCTACTTCGCGGTGCCCGAGACCGTGCCGTTCGACATCCTGCCGGAGGATCGCGGTCTCATCATCGCCGACAGCTTCGGCGCGGCGATCCTGCGCGAGGCATCCCGTCACCCGCTGGCGGGCGCCCGGCGCAAGGCCGTGACCCTGCGCTTCGCGCACGCGGCCGCATCCCTGCTCCACGCGCTGGCCGATCCCGACAGGATCGCGGACGGACGGCTTTAGCCTCTGTCATTCCAGGGCCGCGCCGAAGGCGTGGAAATCCATAACCGCTGACATTGCCGAACGAGGTGGGACGCGGCTCGCGCCGTCTTGAAACGAAGTGTTTATGGATTCCGGGCTCGGCCTCTGGCCGCCCCGAAATGACAGCGGGAAGAATTTAGCGAGGCGCGCGCTTGGCGAGGATGCGCTGCAGGGTCCGGCGGTGCATGTTGAGGCGCCGGGCCGTCTCCGAGACGTTGCGACCGCACAGTTCATAGACCCGCTGGATATGCTCCCAACGCACCCGGTCGGCCGACATGGGGTTCTCCGGTGGCAGCGCCCGCTCGCCGGGCTGAGCCATGAGGGCGGCGTGGATCTCGTCCGCGTCGGCGGGCTTCGCGAGATAATCGAAAGCGCCCATCTTCACGGCCGTCACCGCGGTGGCGATGTTGCCGTAGCCGGTGAGGACGACGCCGCGGGCGTCCGGGCGGCGGTGCTTCAGGCGCTCGATCACGTCGAGGCCATTGCCGTCGCCGAGGCGCATATCGATGACCGCGAAGGCCGGCGGTTCGTTCTCGATGGCCGCAATGCCGTCCGCCACGCTCTCGGCCACGCGAACCTGATAGCCACGGCCTTCCATGGCGCGGGCCAGACGGGTCGAGAACGGCCGGTCGTCGTCGACGATCAAGAGACTCTTGTCGGCGCGATCCTCGAATGCGGCAGGCGCATCGGCCATCAGACTATCTCCTTGCATCTTAAGGATATTCCTTCATGAGGAGAGCTCGATCAGCTCCTTTCTCATATGGGAATTGATCCCCTAATCTTTGAGAGGCTCCAGCGAACCTCCCTGCGGCGAAATTGCCGCACCTCGTTCAAACGCCTGACGCGGCCAAACGATCCGCGCGATGGCGCCCGAGGCCGGCGGGGCGGCGTTCGTGAGGGTCAGTTCGGCCCCCGATCGCTCGACCAGAGTCTTGGCGATGAACAGGCCCAAGCCCAATCCGCCGCCCTCCTCGCTGTCCTCCGAGCGCTCGGCGGCGCTGCGGGTGGTCACGTAGGGCTCGCCGACCCTGAGCAGGATATCGGGCGCGTAACCGGGGCCGTCATCCCGGACCTCGATGAAAACCTCGTGAGGAGACCAGCAGGCCTCGATCGTCACCTGGCTCTCGGCGAAGTCCGTGGCGTTGTCGAGGATGTTGGACAAGCCGTAGACCACCCCCGGATTGCGGCGGCACAGGGGTTCGGGTCCGTCGCCCTTCGTGATCACCTTCACGTCGAAGCCGACCGCCCGCTGCGGCTCGACGATATCCTCCACCAGATGGCTGAGGGTGACGGTCTCCAGGAACTCTCCTCCGTCGTCCTCATCCATGGAAGTGAGCTTCGTCAGGATGGTGCGGCAGCGCTCCACCTGCTCCCGCAGGAGCTTCAGATCCTCGCCCACCGGCCCATCCTTGGGCATGGCATGGCTGAGCTCCTTGGTGACCAGCGCGATGGTGGCAAGCGGCGTCCCGAGCTCATGGGCCGCGGCCGCCGCCAGGCCATCGAGCTGGGACAGATGCTGCTCGCGGGCGAGCACCAGCTCGGTGGCGGCGAGCGCCTGGGCAAGCTGGCGGGCCTCCTCGGCCACGCGCCAGGCATAGATGCCGGTGAAGGCCGTGCCGAGCAGGATCGCCGTCCAGATTCCCGTCACATAGAGAAACGGCAGGGAGAAAGTCTGCCCCGGAAACCAGGGCAGGGGCCGGTGGGCGAGCACAAGAAAGGTCGCGCAGCCGACCGCCAGCAGGCCGAGCCCCAGGGTCCTCTCCGGCGTGAGTGCCGTGGCGGAGATCAGAACAGGTGCCAGAAACAGCATGGCGAAGGGGTTTTCCAGCCCGCCGGTCAGGTAGAGGAGGCCCGCGAGCTGGAGGATGTCGAAGGCGAGCAGCGCCGTGGCGACGTTGTCGCTGAGCCGGTGGCTAGGCACAAGGCGAAGGGCAGGGGAAAACCGAGGCCGAAGCGGACCCCGATTACCGCCGCGGATTGGCCCGCGACCGCCAGCCAGCGCAGGCGGACCAGCGTGTCCAGGCGCAGATGGCGGGCGTGGTGCGTCAGGTTCTTGGGTTCGATCCGGGACATCATCGAACAGAATAGGGCCGCCCCCCGGTTCGCCAAGCAGAGAACACCAGCCTATTTTCCTACCGATGACTTGGCAGGCGCCATGCAACCCTCAGAAAATGCTCTGAAACAAAAGTAGGATGCCCGTTTTCGCAGTGGACCGACAAGTTTGTTGCAATAGGCTCAAGGAACTTTAATCTTAAAATTACGGTTGAGGATAAAGCCTACCGCATTGGGCGA
>JAJFBI010000132.1 GCA_020697385.1 Microvirga sp.
ATCGATGACTAGGATCGACTGGCGCTCGCCTTTAAGACGCTTGAGGCAGGTCCAGATCTCGGCGCGGATCAGCGGCGCCAAACCCTCTGTTGCCTCGTCCAGAATGAGCAGCTTCGGATTCGTCATCAGGGCTCGGCCAACGGCGAGCATCTGCTGCTCACCACCGGAAAGCTGTGTTCCGAGATTGCTCCGGCGCTCCTTCAGACGCGGGAAAAGGTCGTAGACGGCATCAAGCGTCCAGCGGCCGGCGCCCGTTCGGTTGGAGGCCGTGGCGACGAGGTTCTCCTCGACCGTGAGGGTCGGGAAGATCTGGCGCCCCTCCGGTACGAGGCCGATGCCGGTCTGGGCAATGCGATAGGGAGCGAACCCGGTCACGACAGCGCCGTCGAAACGCACTTCGCCTCCGCGCGGGCGCAGCAGGCCCTGGAGCTGGCGGACGGAAAGCATCAGACCATCTCCTCTTCGCCGAGATAGGCGGCCCGGACATCAGGATTGGCTCTGATCCGCTCCGGCGTGTCAGTGGCGATAACGCGCCCGTAGACGAGAACGGAGACACGGTCGGCAAGGGAGAAGACCGCCTCCATGTCGTGTTCGATCAGCATGATGGTCAAACGGCTCTTCAGACGGCGCAGGGTCTCGACAACGCGCTGAGACTCGTCGTGCCCGGTTCCGGCCAGAGGCTCGTCGAGCAGGAGCAGCTTCGGGGCGGTTGCGAGGCCAATGGCGAGCTCCAGCTGGCGCTTCTCGCCATGAGACAGGAGCCCAGCCGGGATGTGGGCGCGTGCGGCAAGCCCGACCTCGCCGAGACATTCCATTGCCGGTCCGTTCAGATCCTTCTCCTGCGCGGCATTGCCGAAAAAGCGGAAGCTCGATCCGGAGCGGGCCTGGACCGCGAGGGCCACGTTCTCCAAAGCGGAGAAGCCGGGCAGGATCGAGGTGATCTGGAACGAGCGCGCCAGCCCACGATCAACCCGCTGCGGCATGGAGAGGTCGGTGATGTCCTCGCCGGAGAACAGGATTTGGCCCGAGTTGGACGGAAGCATGCCCGAGATCTGGTGAATGAGGGTCGTCTTGCCTGCGCCATTGGGGCCGATGATGGCATGCAACTCACCAGGCAGCACCGAAAGGCTGACATCGTCGGTGACGACAAGAGCGCCGTAGTTCTTGCGCAGGTTGCGGAGTTCGAGCAGCGGTTCAGCCATGGTGTGGCCTCCGTAGAAGGCCCATGATCCCGCCTCGAACAAACAACACGACCAGGATGAGCAGGGGGCCGAATACCATCTTCCAGTTCTCGGCGAGATGCGCTCGTGTTTCCTCGCTGAGGAAGAAGCTCACCGTATGCAGGATCTCAGGCAGGAACTCCTCCAGCAGCAGGAAGGCAGCGGCTCCGATGATCGCTCCGTGCAGGGAGCCGAGCCCGCCGAGCACCACCATGAAGATCAACTCGCCTGAACGCTGCCATGTCATGAAGGACGGGCTGACGAATTCCGCCTGATTGGCCAGAAGGCATCCGGCAAGGCCCGCCATCATGCCGCTGATCACATAGGCTGCGAGCTGAAAGCGGAATGGCCGGAAGCCGATGGCTTCCATGCGTACAGCGTTCTCCCGGGTCCCGCGCAGGACCCGGCCGAACCGGGAGGCGACGATGGAGCGGGAGAGGGCATAGGCCCCGAACAGGCAGAGCAGGCAGAACCAGTAGAAGGTAAAGTCGTTCTCCAGCCAGCCGGATCCGGCGATGAGACTGCGGGACGCCAGGGTCATGCCGTCATCCCCGCCATAGGGCGCCAGCGATGTGGCGAGAAAATACACCATCTGCCCAAAGGCAAGCGTGATCATGATGAAGTAGACGCCTTTCGTCCGTAGCGAGATGGCGCCTGTGACGAATGCGAAGGCTGCAGAAGCAAGAAGTGCAACGGGAATCTGAATAAGTGCATCCTCGAAGCCGTGGCTTGCCAGGATGCCGACCGCATAGCCGCCGAGGCCGAGAAACGCCGCATGGCCGAAGCTCACGAGGGCGCCATAGCCGAGGATGAGGTCGAGCGCCATGGCGGCGATGCCGAAGATCATCACCCGCGTGAGCAGGGAGAGCACATAGCCTTCCGCGCCCGAGAAGGTTGCGAGGAGAGGCGCCGCCGCAAAGGCCGCGAAGAGCATCACAGGAATGACCTCAAGCCGTGTGCCGAGCGAGGGAGCGGGAGCAGGGTGGGTTTCAGCGATCTCGGTCATGACTCCGCCCTCAACGCTTAACAGGGAACAGGCCGGAGGGACGGAAGAACAGCACAGCGGCCATGAAGATGTAGATCAGCATCGGTGCGATGGCGCGCCCGGTCTGGCTTGCGGCTGCGGGATCAAGGACGAGGCGTAGCAGGTTGGGCGCGAACGAGCGGCCGACCGTGTCGACGAGGCCGATCATGAGCGCGGCCAGGAATGCACCGCGAATCGACCCGATGCCGCCGATGACGATCACCACGAAGGCCAGGATGAGAATGTTGTCGCCCATGCCGGGCTCCACCGAGAGGATCGGCGCAACCATGGCTCCAGCAAAGCCCGCCAGCATGGCGCCGAATCCGAACACCACCATGAACAGGCGCTGGATGTTGACCCCAAGCGCCGAGACCATGGCGGCATTGCTGGCGCCTGCGCGCACAAGCATGCCGACGCGGGTGTGGTTGACAAGGACATAGAGCAAGGCCGCGATCACGAGACCGGCCGCGATGATGGCAAGGCGATAGACCGGGTAGAGCAGGCCGTTTGCGATCTCCACCGAACCCGAGAGGAGTTCGGGCACGGGAACGCTCAAAGGTGCCGCGCCCCAGACGAACTTCACGCCCTGGTTCAGGAACAGGATCACGCCGAACGTGGCCAGCACCTGGTCGAGATGGTCGCGGTCATAGAGGTGGCGGAACACGAGCGCTTCCAGGAGCAGGCCAAAGGCCAGCGCCGTCGGAAGGGCGAGGAGGAGAGCCCAGCCGAAGCTGCCGGTCCAGGCGCTGAACGCCGCAACCAGATAGGCGCCCACCATGTACTGCACGCCATGTGCCAGGTTGATGAAGTCCATCACCCCGAAGACAAGGGTCAGGCCGGCGGCGATGAGGAAGAGGATGAGGCCGAACTGAAGTCCGTTCAGAGCCTGGACGAAAAAGAGCGTTGCTGTCATCGGCGCGTCACTGGCTGCAGGCCTGCATCGACCGAGCCTCCGCTTGCGTGCCCTCAGGCGAGAGCATCATAAAAGGTGCATCGAAAAGAAACGGCCTGTCCCGGAGCCCCGGGGCAGGCCGCGTCAGCCCAGTGGGCTTAGTTCGTCGGCGCGCATTCCTTGGCATAGGCATCCGTGTAGTCGTCGAACACCTTCTCGACGATCTCCGTCTGCATCTTACCGTCGGACCGCTTGGCGGCCTTCACCAGATAGAAGTCCTGGATCGGGAAGCCGTTGGCGCCGAGCTTGAAGTCGCCGCGCAGGGACTTGAACTCGGCCTTCTGGATAGCCGCACGAAGCGCGTCCTTGTTATCGGTCTTGCCGCTTGTGGCCTTGAGAGCGGCATCGATCAGGAGAGCTGCATCATAGGCGTGCATGGCGTAGGAGGCAGGGACGGCGTTATAGGCCGCTACATAGTCCTGCACGAACTTCTTGTTCTGCGGCGTGTCGAGATTCGGGGCCCAGTTGGAGCCTCCGAACATGCCGAGCGCTGCGTCCTGCTGCGCCGGCAGGGTCGACTCGTCCACCGTGAAGGCGGAGAGGAATGGGATACGGTCGGCAAGGCCCGCCGCGCGGTACTGCTTGACGAGGTTCACGCCCATGCCGCCCGGCATGAAGGTGAAGATGGCGTCCGGCTGCATGGAGGCGATCTTCGCAAGCTCGGACTGGAAGTCGAGCGTGTTGAGAGGTGTGTAGGATTCCTCGACGATCTCGCCCTTGTAGTGGCGCTTGAAGCCGGCCAGTGCATCCTTGCCGGCCTGGTAGTTCGGCGCCAGCAGATAAACCTTCTTGTAGCCGCGGTCCTGGGCGACCTTACCGAGAACCTCGTGGTTCTGATCGTTCTGGTAGGAGGTCGCGAAGAAATAGGGATTGCAGCTCTTGCCGGCGAGGTTCGAGGGGCCGGCATTCACGCTGATGTAGAAGGTCTTGGAATCGACGATCGGCTTGTGGGTCGCGACCGCCACATTCGAGAAGATCGGGCCGACGACGAAGTCGACCTTGTCGCGCTCAATGAGGCCTTTGACCTTCGTCACGGCGACGTCGGGCTTCAGCTCGTCATCGACGACGATCACTTCGACATCGCGGCCACCAAGCTTGCCGCCGAGATCCTTCATGGCGAGCTGGAAGCCGTCCCGCGCATGCTGGCCGAGCACGGCCGAGGGACCGGAAAGGGTGAGGAGAAGGCCGACCTTCAGCTTCTCCTGCGCCATGGCCGGTGCTGTGGCCAGGGTCATGGCCGCTGCAAGGCCTAAGGTTTTGATTGTTGCGTTCATCATGATCTCCCGAGTGGCTGTTCCCTGCGCACGTTTGCCGTGCTTGACGTGATTGTTCCCGGCGGGACGCGAGGCGCCTCGACGGAAGGGGCGGCGCTACTCTGCCGCAAAACGTTTCTGCCGAACACTCCCTTTGTGGGAGCCCTAGCACCGGCGTCCCCAAAATTGGGATTGCCAAGGATTGTTTTAAGTTTAAAATAATTTCTGCCTTCTTCAAGTGGATTATTTCGCAGGGAGGGCCGGTGGGATGACAGCTGCGTGAAGGCGGGACCAAGGAGTCTGAGGAGAGCGTTCGCGACCCCTCGGCGCATCATGGCCCAAGCTTTCCAAGTCTGCGCGGCATTGCTCTCCTGCTCCACAATCGAACGGAGATGCGGACGATGGCGGACACGGCACATGTGGATACCTTCGCGAGAGACAACCTTCCGCCCCGGGACCAGTGGCCGACATTTATCTTCACCCGGCCCGAGCTCCAGTATCCGGAGCGTCTGAACTGCGCCGTGGCATTTCTTGACCGGTGGGTCGAGGAGGGCAGGGGCGACGAGCCCTGCCTCATCAGCCCGACCGAGACGCTCACCTATCGCGAGCTTCAGGAGCGGGTGAACCGGATCTGCAACGTGCTGGTCGGGCGCCTCGGGTTCGTTCCAGGCAACAGGGTTCTCCTGCGATCCGCCAACAATCCGATGATGGTGGCAACTTATCTGGCTGTGCTGAAAGCCGGCGGGGTTGTTGTCGCCACCATGCCGCTGCTCCGTGCCCGAGAGATTGCCTATCCGCTGAACAAGGCCAAGATCACGATAGCGCTCTGTGACCATCGCCTCGCTGAGGACATGGAGCGCGCCAAGACGCTGGCGCCCGATCTCCAGCATGTTGTTTATTGGGGCTCCGGCAGATCCGACAGCCTGGAGGCGATGATAGCCGCCGCTTCGCCGGCTTTCTCCGCCGTCGATACGGCCGCGGACGATGTGTGCCTGATCGGCTTCACTTCCGGCACCACGGGTGAGCCGAAGGGCACCATGCACTTCCATCGCGACATGCTGGCGATCTGTGACGCGTACTCGTGCAATGTGTTGCGGCCTGAACCCAGCGACCGCTTCATTGGTTCGCCGCCGCTTGCCTTCACGTTCGGGCTCGGCGGCATCGTGCTGTTTCCGATGCGGGTCGGCGCCTCGACCGTGCTGCTGGAGAAGGCCGGTCCTGACGATCTCCTGCCGGCGATCATGCAGTACAAGGCCACCATATGCTTCACAGCGCCCACAGCCTACCGCGCCATGCTCTCGAAGCTGGACGGTTACGACATCTCATCCTTGCGCAAGTGCGTCTCGGCTGGTGAGCCCCTGCCGAAGGGGACCTTCGAGGCCTGGAGGGATGCAACGAGCATCCGGCTGATGGATGGGATCGGCGCCACCGAGATGCTGCACATCTTCATTGCCGCTATCGAGGAGGAGATCCGTCCCGGCGCCACCGGCAAGCCCGTTCCTGGCTACGAGGCCAAGGTCATCGACGAGGAGGGCCGCGACCTGCCACCCGGCAGCGTCGGTCGTCTGGCTGTGCGCGGGCCGACTGGATGCCGGTACCTCGCCGACGAGCGGCAGCAGAAATATGTGCAGGACGGCTGGAACGTCACCGGCGACACCTACCTCATGGATGAGGATGGATACTTCTGGTACCAGGCGCGCTCCGACGACATGATCATCTCCTCAGGCTACAATATCGCGGGACCTGAGGTCGAGGCGGCGCTCCTGACCCATCCGGCTGTCGCGGAATGCGGCGTCGTCGGAGCCCCCGACGATGGTCGCGGAACGGTGGTCAAGGCTTATGTGGTTCTTCGCCCGGATCATGTCCCAGGCGCCGATCTGACGAAGGCGCTGCAGGACCACGTGAAGCAGGAGATCGCCCCATATAAGTATCCGCGCGTGATCGAGTTCGTTGATGCGCTGCCACGCACCCAGACGGGCAAGCTTCAACGTTTCGAACTGCGCCGCATTGCCCAGGATGAGGCTAAGCCGCAGGAGGCGATGAGAGCCTGATGATGAGGCCAAGTGTCTTAGGGCCGGCTTTCAGGTTGATCGCAAATTATTTTAAGCTTAAAACAAATTGGCAATTTCGGGTAGGAACCCTATGAAGACGGCGATCATCGGCGGCGGCCCTGCGGGGCTCTATTTCGCGATCCTGCTGAAGAAGCTCAGGCCGGAGGCCGATATCACGGTCTACGAGCGCAACCGCGCCGACGAGACCTTCGGCTTCGGCGTCGTCTTTTCCGACGCGACGCTCGACAATTTCGAAAAGTATGACCTCCCGAGTTACCAGCGCATCGTCCGCGAGTTCGCCTATTGGGACGACATCGCCATCCATTTCAGGGGAAGCGAGCACCGGATCGGCGGCAACGGCTTCTGCGGATGCTCGCGGCGCACGCTGCTCCTGATCCTTCAGGACCGGGCGGAGGAACTCGGCGTCACGCTGCGCTATGAAGCGGACGTCGATGACGAGAGCCTGTTCGCCGATGCGGATCTCGTGGTGGTGGCCGACGGCATCAACAGCCGCTTCCGAGAGCGCTATGCCGAACACTTCCAGCCCGAAGTCGATCTGAGACCCAACAAGTTCACATGGATGGGCTCGACCAAACCGCTCGATGCCTTCACGTTCATCTTTCAGGAGACGGAATGGGGGCCCTTCATTGCCCATGCCTATCAGTACGAGGCAAACCGCTCCACGTGGGTGTTCGAGACCGACCCGGAGACCTTCGAGCGGGCCGGGCTGAAGGACATGAGCGAGGCGGAATCCGCTGCGCTCATGGAAAAGATTTTCGGCTGGTTCCTCGGTGGGCACCGCGTTCTCACCAACCGTTCGATCTGGCGCAACTTCCCGATGATCCGCAACAAGCGCTGGGTCATGGGCAACAAGGTGCTGCTCGGCGACGCCAAGGCCTCGGCGCATTTCTCCATCGGTTCGGGCACCAAGCTCGCCATGGAGGATGCCATTGCGCTCTTTGAAGCCCTCCGCCGCGACCCGAGCGTTGAAGGCGCCTTGGCGCTCTATGAGACGGGACGTCGCGAGGAGGTCGAAAAGACCCAGCATGCCGCTGACGTGTCGCTGGTTTGGTTCGAGCATGTGGCGCGCTTCTGGGATTTCGACCCAGTTCAGTTCGCTTTCGG
>JAJFBI010000133.1 GCA_020697385.1 Microvirga sp.
GGCCCCGCTGTCGCGCAGGCGCTCGAAATCGTTGGCGTGGGGCCAGTGCAGCCAGGGATGGTCGTTCAGGAAGATGCAGTGGCCTATGATCGTGTCCGGTCCGAGGGCGCCGATCTTGTCGAGCCATTCGATGGGCGTGCAGCCGTAGCGGCGAATGATCTCCTGGAACTCGACGATGCTCTGCGCGGCGTGGATCTGGATCGGCTGGTTGCGCTCGCGGGCAGCATCGAGAGCGTCGCGGATCTGCCCCTCTGTGCAGGTGTCGATCTGGGCCGGCGTGAAGTAGCCGGTGATGCGTCCACTCGGATGCTTCGAGGCCGCGTCGGCAATCTCAATTGCTTCGCGCAGCAGCCGGTCTCCCGTCGCCGGATCGAGATTGTATTCCACCGAATGACCATTGGTGGTCTTCCAGGGGCCCGAGCGGAACATGCCCCAGAGAACGGCGCGAATGCCGGTTTCCGCATACTCGTCGGCCCAAGTATCGCGGGGCCTGCCGAGATCGCAAATCGTCGTGACGCCGCTCTTCAGGAGTTCTGACGCAGCAACGCGAAGTGCCGGGCGCGTGTATTCCGGCCCGATCTGGAAGACCGGCATGAACTCGTAGAGCGAGCTCTGGCCGAGACGCGGGCTGCCCAGTTCCTCGAGCATGCCCTTCCAGCCGGGCTCATGGCCGGGATGGCTGTGAATATCCACGAAGCCCGGTATGATCATCATCCGGCTGGCATCGACCTCCTCGTCGGCTGCGCCGGAATAGCCGCTCCCGACATGGACGATGTCCGTGCCCCGGATCACGAAATCGGCGTTGCGGAGATAGACATGGGACTTGGTCGTTTCGTCCCAGGCGACGATCCAGTCGCAGTTTCGGAAGTGGGTCGTTTTTGCGACGGTGTCGGTCATACAAAGCTCCACAAAGACAGGGAAAGGTCGATCAGAAGAGTGTGAGTGCCGTCAGGACGCGAGAGCCTGCGAAAGGCGGACATGGCCGACCGCCATGGCGACGGCGGCCTGGGTCGGCTCGACGATAGGAATCCCGACGGCTTCCTCTAAGGCGGCGCGGTAGCGCGCCATGCCAGCGCATCCCATCACGAGGACGTCGGCTCCGTGAGCGCTTTTCAACGTCCGCCCGACCTCGATCATGCGGCCCAGGGTTTTTCCCTCATCGGACAACTCGGCGACGCCGAGTCCAATTGGGAGGTCTGCGGCGAAGCGATCCATGACGCCCATCGCGCCGAAATATCGGAGATGTCGCGGAACGGAGGTCGGCAGAATGGCGATGACGCCGAAGCGCTGACCGAGGGTGAGCGCCGTCAGCACGCCGCATTCGGCAATCCCGAAGACGCGGCGCTGGCTCTGCTCGCGCAGGGCATGAAGGCCCGGATCGGAAAAGCATGCGATGACGAACGCGCCTGCGCTCTCCTCCAGTTCGGAGGCCTTGCGGAGCATCGGCATGATGACGCCGTCCACATCCCGCTGCGACTGGATGCCGGGCGGGCCTTCGGCCAGCGAAAGGCACACGATATCCGGCCCATCGGTGCTTCTGAGGGGCGCCACGGCCGCATCGATTGCCGTCGTGACCGTCTGCGACGAATTCGGATTGATGACATAGACCGAAGAACTCATGGCTGCTTCGTCCCCCGAGCCGCGATAGGCAACGAATTGGGCGCCAGAACAGACAGGGAGCGGCCCTGCGGATCGTCCTGCTCCGCCCTGCGGGAGGCGCGCCTCTGCGCCTCTTGGAGTTCTCGGACCGCACCATCGTAATCCAGATTGGCGACACGGCGATCCTTCACTACGGCTTGGCCATCCACATAGACATCGCGGATGGCGCGTTCTGCCGCGCAATGGATCAGATTGCGCAACGGATCGTGGATCGGCTGCATGGCCGGATGACTTAGATCGACGAGTGACAGATCCGCCTTGGCGCCGGGCGCCAAGCGTCCGATATCGCTGCGGCCAAGCGCCTTGGCTCCACCGGTGGTCGCAGCAGCGAATAGGCCGCCCGTATCCAGGTCGAAGACGCTGCGCCCGGCGACGCGCGAGCAGATCAGGGCCTCGCGCATCTCCTCAAGCATGTTGAAGGGATAGCTGTCTGTGCCGATGCCGACATTGACGCCGGCGCGGAGATAGGCGCCGAGGCTTTCCAGCGTCATGCCGCTGCGTGCGAAGGTGACGGGGCAGTGGGCGACGGATGTCCCGCTTCGGGCGAGCCGGTCTAAGTCGGCGCGGCTGCGTTGCCGGGTCCAGGAATGATGATCGAGGAAGATGCAATGGCCGAGGATCAGGTCGGGACCGAGGACGCCGAGCCGCTCCAGCATGGCCGGCGCCGTTTCGCCTGTGCGTCGAAGCAACTCCTCATGCTCCGCCATGGTCTGGGCCGCATGGATGGTGATCCGCATACCGCGACGGCGCGCTTCAGTCACTGCATCAACGATCAGTTCCTCCGAGCAGGTCTCGATCTGCGATGGCGCGACCACGCCATCGATGCGGCCGCTGGGGTGAGCACGAGCTTTGTTCACGAAAGCCAGTGCTTCCGCATAGCGTTCCCGCCCGCGTGCCTCATTCCATTCGAAGTCGAGACGATGGCTGCCGGCCATGCGCCACTGCGCTTCGCGGAAGCCGGGGGCGAGATAAGCCCGCAATCCGCTTTCGGCCGCAAGCGCTAACCATTGCGCATGAGGCGATGCGATATCGAGATGCGTGGTGACGCCGCTACGCATCAGGTCCCCCAGCATAACAGTCTGGCAGGCGGCCTTGGCATCGTCATCGGAGTCGATCAGCGCCGAGTATTCATAGAGAGCATTGCCCCAGAGAGCCGCGGTGCCGACATCCTCAAACAATCCCTTGGCGATCGGCTCGTCACCGGAATGGCAGTGAACGTTCACGAAGCCAGGCATCACCATAATGGAAGCGCCTGCAATCTCCACATCAGCACGAGCTTCATAGGCCGGCCCGACATATAGGATCCCTGCCTTGGAGAAGGCTACGTCGGCATCCTGCATGTAAACATGGCGCGCCGTGCCTTCGTCCCATGCGACCACCCAAGCAGCCTTGCGAACAACCGTTACTGTGTCAGTCATAATGTATGGCACCGATGGAAGATGAATATTGATGAGTCGGAACGCCGATCTGATTTGACCATGCGGTCACAGAAGATCGGCCCCGAAATTGGTCTGAGGGTCGAATTCCGGGCTCAGATGTCCGGTCGGCCGCATCGATGCGGCAGGCTCGCGCAACTGCAACTGGCCTGACCCAGGCATGGCCTGAAGCATTCCATCTGCAATGATCACATCTCCCCGGCGCAAGATGGTCTCGGGCCAGCCACGCAGTACGCGGCCGGAAAACGGATTGTAGCCGACATTATCATGCAGTCCGTCATCGGTGAGCATGACCTCCCGATCCGGGTTCCAGATCGCAATATCGGCGTCGGCGCCCACAGCGATGGTGCCCTTGCGCGGGTGAAGGCCATAGATCTTGGCCGGAGCCGTCGCCGTCAGCTCGACGAACTTTTCCAGGCTCGACCTGCCCTGGCTCACCATGGCGTCGAACAGAAGCGGCAGGCGTGTCTCGAGTCCGGGAAGTCCGTTGGCGATCTGCTTGAAGTCAGGGTTGGAGCCCGCGGAAAGCTTGCCGCTCTCATCGAACCTGTAGGGCGCGTGGTCGGAGGAGACGAGCTGAAGATCGCCGAGTTCGAGCGCGCGCCACAAGGCGTTCTGATCCTCCGTCGAGCGGGGAGGAGGACTGCACATCCATTTGGCGCCCTCCAAACCCGGCTGGTCCAGATCCTGCGCCGTCAGAAATAGGTATTGCGGGCATGTCTCGGCAAATACTTTGATCCCCTCGCCACGGGCGCGCCGGATGACGCCGGCACCTTCGGCGGTGGAGACATGGAACAGCATGATGGGCTGATCCAGGAGCTGCGAAAAACGGATGAGGCGCTCGAATGCCTCGATCTCGCACACGCGCGGATGGCTTACACCGTGGAACTTGGGTTCGATATAGCCTCGAGACACGAGCCGATCAGCCATCCACTTGATCATCCCATGATTCTCGGCATGGGCGCAGACCAGCGCCCCATACTTGCGGGCCACCATCATTACGTCCAGAACCTGCTCGTCGAGAAGGCGAACGCGATCATAGGTCATGAAGATCTTGATCGACCGATGCCCTTTTGCGATTAGTTCGGGCAAGTCGCGCTCCAACGTTTCCGGTGTCGGATCCGAAATCCAGAGATGGAAAGCGTAGTCGGTCACAGCACCAGCAGCAGCAAGCTGCGAGTAGTTCTCGACCACATTGCGCAAGCTGTCGCCGCGATGCTGGGCTGCGAACGAGATGACAGTCGTCGTGCCGCCAAAGGCAGCCGAGCGGGTCGCCGTCTCGAAGGTATCGGCATTCATCAACCCGCCGCCTGAGAGTTGCTCGATATGGCAGTGGGCGTCCACGCCGCCGGGAAGAATTAGCTTGCCCGTGGCATCAATGTTGCGCCGCCCGTCTGGAAGGTTCCTGCCGAGTGCGGCAATCTGGCTACCCTGAATTGCGACATCAGCGGTCGAAACGCCTTCGATAGTCGCAAGGCTTCCGCCTTTGATGACCAAATCGTACACGGGTGCTAGCTCCCCCGAAGCTTGAGATCGTTGGGCGGTTGAGCCTTGGCTCGCGGCAATCTAGGCAGATAGATCGAAGCTCAGCAAGAGGGCTGATCGTGGAGTTGAGCATATCGTCTTAAAGCTTCACCTCGCCCAAGGCTGTGATGAGCCAAGGCGTTCTGAGACCACCTTTGTCGCACCGAGTTATTCCGACGGCATATGAACAAAGTTACGAGAAATGCTACGGCTCAGCGATAAGCTAGGGACGATTGTGAAAGACCCCTACGAGCCTTTTGCCAAGCGGGAGTGGGAACAGACCTCCACCATGGGCACAAAAGGAATGCTTAACGTCAAGCTATGAGCGGTCACGAACCAAATTCTCCTGCATTTCTGCATCGTTCTGCCGGCCTCGCATTCAGCGTGAACCGGGCTCCAATCCACTGAGAGAATTAATGATTTGGCCTTGCCTTTCGGCGGCCAAGCTTTCTGGCGATGGCGCTCGCACCTGACAGCAAGCCGACCTGCCTGTGAGTTCAAATGATTGCGAGGGTGCAGGTGTATGAATTCGTTAATAATAACCAGCACTCCCTATGGCGATCCTTTCGTTACATTGTAATTTGTCATAAGATAATGTAGCAGAACCCAAGAGCGCCGCAGCCAGGAAGCTG
Source organism: Microvirga sp. (assembly GCA_020697385.1). GTDB lineage: Bacteria > Pseudomonadota > Alphaproteobacteria > Rhizobiales > Beijerinckiaceae > Microvirga. Next base: position 5,252 of record JAJFBI010000133.1, read on the forward strand.
CGCAGTACTTCTGGGGCAGCGAAGATGACGATCAAGGTTGTTACGGTTGGCAGTGAGACGAAGGTCAACGTCGCCACGGCTTCCGATCAGATGTATTCGTCGATTTCAGCGCTTGCCGATGGCGGGTGGATCGAGACATGGCAGTCCCTCACTCAAGATGGTGGTGGCCACGGCGTTTATCAGCGCCGTTATGATGCGCAGGGTGTTGCAGTCGGCGGAGAGACGCTGGTCAACCTTGTCACCGCAGACCACCAGTCTTCCCCTAATGTTACGGGCCTTGAGAATGGCGGCTGGGTGGTCACGTGGCAGTCGAACCTGCAGGACGGTTCAGGCTATGGGATCTACCAGCGGGTCTACACGGCTCAGGGCGTCACGAGCGGGCCCGACCTCTTGGTCAACGCCACCACGGCGAACGAGCAGCAGAACGCCAGCGTCACCGCCCTCAGCGATGGCGGCTGGGTGGTCACGTGGCAATCGAACCTGCAGGACGGTTCGGGCTATGGGGTCTATCAACGGCACTACACCGCCACTGGTGCCACTGTCGGGCCTGACATTCTGGTCAACACCAGCACGGGCAGCGATCAGCAAAATCCAAGCGTGACGGCACTGCCCAATGGCGGTTGGGTCGTCAGCTGGATGTCGCATCTGCAGGATGGTGCCGGATGGGGCATCTATCACCGCCACTTTGCTCCGAACAGCGATGGGATCCTGACTGGAGGCCTCGAGATTGCCACCGGCACGGTTGCGGACGAGACGCTCGTCGTGCAGCCCGGAAGCCTAAATGCAGGCGATCAGCTCATGGGAGGAGCCGGAACCGATACCCTGCAGATGCTCTCCTCGGGCACCATCGACCTTACGGCCCCTGGCATCCTGTCCGGCTTCGAGGCAGTGGTGGGATCTGGCGGCAATGATACTGTCATCGTAAACGCCTCACGCTTTGGCGCCTTCACATCCTTTGATGGTGGCGCAGGCGCCGATCTGCTTCAGTTCCTGGGTAGCGGCACGTACGATACGCGCGGCAAGACCTTTGCCGGAATCGAGAAGATCGTATTGAGTGGAGGGGGCGCGGCCGTCACCGTCGACAGCGTGGCCATCGCTCTTCTCCTGCGCGGTTCCGTGGAGGACCACAACAGCGTGACGTTTGCCGGTGGCACCTTCAGCGCCGTGGAGCGGCAGCAGTTGTTCCGTCAGGGCATTGAGACGATCGTCGACAGCAGCGGCACCTATATCAGTCAGCCCCCTAGCCTGAACGGGCTGAATGGTGACAGTGTGACGGTTGCCGACGGTGAAACTGTCCTGATCGACAGGGGCGGCGACGCCACGGTTATCGATCCCATGGGCTCCTTGCGCTTTCTCGAGGTGCGCGTCGGCCAGAACGGCGTTTCCTCCGAGGACCGGTTCGGTATCGGCACCGCACATGGTGTCTCGTTGTCTGGCGGCGTGACGCCTGGAAGCCTTGTTGCCGTCAACGGGATCATCATCGGCACCATCACATCATCCGGTTCGGAACTTCAGGTCGCCTTCAATGGCAATGCAACTGGTGCCCTCATTCAGCAGCTCGTGCGCTCGCTGACCTACACCAATATCAACGAGGTGGATCCTGCGGGAACTCCCCGTTCCATCAGCATCACCCTCACCGACAGCACCGGAGCCTGGACGACGGCCACGACGATCGTAACAGTTGATCAGGCGAACGATGCTCCCACGATCAGTGGAGTCGCCGAAGCGGCGCAGAGTGTTGCAGATGACGTACTCACCGCTCCGTTTTCCGGCGCGACAATTTTGGACGCAGACAGCCCTAGCCTCACCGTCACGATCACGCTCGACGACTCGGCCAAGGGCACTCTGCTCAATCTCAGCGGCGGCCTCTACGATGGACAGACCGGCACTTACACACTCACCGGATCAGCTGCCGAGATCACGTCAGCCCTGCAGGCTCTGCAGTTCGATGCCCGGGATCGCTTCGATGTCGGCAGCCAGGAGACCACCACCTTAACCATCAGCATAAGCGATGGCATCGCTCCGGCCGTCACACAAATTGCCAACGTTACCTCCATCGCCAGCAACCGCGCGCCGACGGCGATCACCCTCACCGGCACGAGCGTCGCCGAGCATGCCGGAGAAGGGGCGGTCATCGGCACTCTCG
>JAJFBI010000134.1 GCA_020697385.1 Microvirga sp.
ATAATGAAGGTTGTTAGGCCGCTCCGGCAGACACAGATAGAGAATACTTATGTCAGGCCAGCAGCGGATCGCCCTCTTCATTGATGGCGCCAACCTTTACGCTACAACTAAAACTCTCGGATTCGATATCGATTACAAGCGCCTGCTGAAGGAATTCCAGGGCCGCGGCTCTCTCGTGCGCGCCTTTTACTACACCGCCCTTGTAGAAGATCAGGAATATTCTTCCATTCGTCCACTGATCGACTGGCTCGATTACAACGGCTACCGGGTGGTCACGAAGCCGACGAAGGAGTTCGTTGATTCCGCCGGCCGCCGCAAGGTCAAGGGCAACATGGACATCGAGCTCGCCATCGATGCGCTGGAGCTCTCACCCTTTATCGATCACATGGTTTTGTTCTCGGGCGACGGTGATTTCCGCTCCCTCGTCGAGGCCATGCAGCGCCGCGGCGTTCGGGTCTCGGTCGTGTCCACCGTCACCACGCAGCCGCCGATGGTGGCCGACGAGCTACGCCGACAGGCGGACGAGTTCCTCGACCTGTCGCAGCTCGCATCCCGGATCGGCCGCGATCCCTCGGATCGTCCGCAGCGTCCCATGAACGAGAACGGAGCGCGCTCACAGCCGCGCAGCCCGGCGCTCGAAAGCCGCTACGGCATCCGACAGCCCCAGGACGACGAGCTCGACGTCTGACGCGGTCTATCGAAACAGCATCATGGCCGGGCCCTTCCCGGCCATTTTCTTTTTGATCAGAGAGAACTCTCTTCCACCTGGCAGCTCAGTCCCAGAGCGCCGGCAGTGTTGCTGACTGTAGCGAGACACAGGTCGGTGCGCCCGGGCGGGATCGAAACCGCGAAGCGCGTCACGTACAGCCCGCCTTCCGCGTCCGGCAGCTTGCGCGCCTCGAGCCGCACGATATTGGCCTCGTATTGCTTGAACACCTCGGCCAGCCGGGCCACGAGACCGAGCTGGTCGCCACCGCTGATGGCGATGCGATGGGTGACGCTTCCCGCGGGGCCAGGGCTCGGATCGAAGGCATAGGGCACGGCGCGGATCTCAGCGCCTTCGAGTTCGGCAAGCTGCTTGAGGCCGGCCTCCACGTCGCCTGCCGTTACCTCCGGCGGGAGCTCGCACAGGGCCACGAACTCGGCGCCGGATCCAAGAGACGCAAAGGTCGTGTCCCGCAGGTTCACGCCGATGTTGAACAGGTGCTCGGCAATGGCTGCAACCAGCCCGACCCGATCGGGCCCGAGAACCGACACCAGAGCCACGGATGCCATGTCTTCCCTCCCTGCTGAACCCGCCAGAGGGAACCTAGCGCACTATGCCGCCGCGTCAGCCCTTCTCGCGCATGAGACGGGACTTCTCCCGGTTCCAGGAGCGCTCCTTCTCCGTCTCGCGCTTGTCGTGCAGCTTCTTGCCCCGGCCGAGGCCCAGTTCCACCTTCGCGCGCCCGCGATCGTTGAAGTAGATCTTGAGCGGGATCACCGTGAAGCCCTCCCGCTGCGTGGCGCCGATCAGCTTATTGATCTGGTGCTTGTGCAGAAGCAGACGTCGGGGGCGCTTGGTTTCGTGGTTGAAGCGGTTGGCCTGCAGGTATTCGGGGATATAGGCGTTGAAGAGATAGAACTCCTCACCCGAGGGCCCGGCATGGGCCTCGCCGATGGTCGCCTTCCCCTGCCGCAGGGATTTTACCTCCGTGCCGGTGAGCGCGATCCCCGCCTCGTAGGTATCGATGATCTCATAATTGTACCGCGCCTTCCTGTTGTCGGCGACGACGCGGTTGGGACTCTTCGGGTCTTTTGCCATGAGCTCTGTTTTTAAGCGTTGATCAGGCCCGCATGGACCATGGCCGAGCGGACGGCCTGTTTCGCGTTGTCGGAGGTAGGCACCAGCGGCAGGCGCACGTCGTCCCCCATGAGGCCAAGGAGCGACGCGGCGTATTTCACGGGCGTCGGGTTGGTCTCGATGAAGAGGTTCGTGTGCAGGGGCATGAGCCGATCCTGCACCTTCAGGGCCGAGGCGTAATCGCCGTTCAGGCAGGCGCTCTGCATCTCGGCGCAGAGGCGCGGCGCCACGTTTGAGGTGACCGAAATGCAGCCATGCCCGCCATGGGCCATGAATCCCAGGGCCGTGGCATCCTCGCCGGAGAGCTGGATGAAGTCCGGCCCCATCATCTGCCGCTGCAGGCTGACCCGCGCCATGTTGGCAGTGGCGTCCTTCACGCCGGCGATGTTCTTCAGTTCGAAGAGCCGCGCCATCGTCTCCACCGACATGTCGATCACGGAGCGGCCGGGGATATTGTAGATGAAGATCGGAATGCCGACGGCGTCGTTGATCGCCTTGTAGTGCTGGTAAAGGCCTTCCTGCGTCGGCTTGTTGTAATACGGTGTGACGATCAGCACCGCGTCAGCGCCCACCTTTTCCGCGTTTTTCGAAAACGCCACTGCCTCCGCGGTGCTGTTGGACCCGGCACCGGCGATCACCGGCACCCTGCCCTTGGCCTCCTCGACGCAGATCTCGACAACCCGGTCATGCTCCTTATGGCTCAGCGTCGGGCTTTCACCGGTCGTGCCCACGGGCACGAGGCCGCTGGTGCCCTCCTGGATCTGCCAATTGATGAAGGACCGGAACGCCGCCTCATCCACGGCGCCATCCTTGAAGGGGGTCACCAGAGCCGTGATGGAGCCTTTGAATTGGGTCATGAATCTTCCTCGGGTAAACTGCGCCGGGTCCTAGAGGCCACAAGGGTTTAACACATAGGGGGTGCGGCGCATGGGCGCAAACGTTCCTTCGGGGAGTTGTCCTAGCTCGGCTCTTAGTGTTTCCTCAAGAGAAACGTCGTCACAATGCGATACTGGCGACAGCAAAGGGGTTAGCGGGTGAGCCTCAACATGCGTCTTCTCATCGGTCTTGCGACATCCGTTGCGCTTGTCCAACTCGCCACTCTCACGGTCCAGGCCAACGAAACATCTCCTTCGAAGATAGAAGCCCCGCAGGTCAATTCCCTGGAAACCTTCGTTCCAGCCAATCCGGTGCCTGGAGACCTGGATCATCTGGCCGGGATCTTCAAGGCCTATCGGGACAACGATCTGACCGAGGCCGAGATCCTAAAGACCAAGCTCACCCAGCCGGCCGCTCGTGCTCTTGTCGAGTGGTACGCCATCCGCAGCGGCACGCCTGTCGCCTTCGACCGGATCATGGCGTTCCGCAAGGACTACCCGGACTGGCCGGTAACCAGCCAGATCCGGCGCAGAAGCGAGGACACCCTGCTGGCCGAGCGCCGTTCGCCGCCTCAGGTCCGCTTTTTCTTCGCCAACCAAGCCCCTGTCACGCCGGGAGGGCGGATCGCCCTCGCCTTCGCCCTGAAGGCGGACGGGCTCGAACAGGAGGCCCAGGACAGGATCCGCCACGTGTGGCGCGAGGACACGTTCGGCCCCGATGTGGAGCGCCGCATCCTCGATCAGTTCCCCGGCGTGCTCACGCAGGCCGATCACCGCTTCCGCATGGAGCGGCTGCTCCTGAAGGAGAGCTGGGGCGGCGCGCAGCGGGCAGCGGCTCATGCCGGCAAGGATTACGAGCTTCTCGTCAAGGCGCGCATGGCCGTGTTCCAGGGCAAGAAGAAAGCCGAGAAGGCTTTCGCGGCCGTGCCGGCCTCCTTAAGGAAAGATCCCTCTTACCTGTTCTCCCGCGCCCTGCTCCAGCGCCGCAGCAACAACCTGGTCGAGGCTGCCAGCATCATCATGCAGGCGCCGCGCGATCCGGAACTGCGGGTCGATGGAGATGAATGGTGGGCCGAGCAGCGCCGGATCACCCGTGATCTTCTCGACAAGGGCGACGCCAAGACCGCCTATGAGGTCGCAAGCCACCACACGGCCGAGTCTCCTGTGCAGCAGATCGAGGCGGAGTTCCACGCAGGCTGGATCGCTCTGCGCTTCCTGAACGAGCCTGCGAAGGCGAGTCAGCACTTCGCGGCCGTCGCCAAGACGGCCTCAACCCCCATCTCCCTGTCCCGTGTCGCTTATTGGCAGGGCCGCGCGGCGGAGGCGACCGGCGAGGCTCAGAACGCCCGCCTGTTCTACGAGCGCGCCGCCGACCAGCCCACGACCTATTATGGCCAACTGGCCCAGGAAAAGCTCGGTCGCACCATTGCCCTGAGGAAGGTCGATCCCCTCACGGAGGACGAACGCAAGGCCTTCGACGCCCTCGTTCCGGTTCAGGCGGTGCAACTGCTGCAGCAGATCGGCGAGCAGGATCTGGCGATGGGCCTCTATACCGATCTGGCCCAGACCCTGACCGACCCTGGCCAGCTCGATGCGCTCGCGGGCCTCGCGACGTCACAGCAGAATCCCCGGGCGGTTCTCGCCATCGGCAAGATTGCCCTGCAGAGGGGCTTCCCTCTCGATCAGCACGCCTATCCGCTGGCTGCCATCCCGGACTTTCAGTCTGTCGGGGACGAGGTGGAGCCCGCCATGGTCTATGCCATCGCCCGCCAGGAAAGCGCCTTCAATCCGCGCGCCATTTCCAGCGCCGGAGCTCGCGGCCTCATGCAGCTCATGCCGGAGACTGCCAAGAGGACGGCCAAGCGCTTCGGCGTCGGCTTCGATCTCAAGCGCCTGATCGAGGATCCCTCCTACAACGCTAAAATCGGCTCCGCCCATCTCGGCGAGCTGATGGAGGACTGGAAGGGCTCTCATATTCTCGCCTTCGCATCTTATAACGCGGGCGGCGGCAACGTGATCAAATGGGTCCGATCCTACGGTGACCCCCGCAAGCCGGACGTGGACGAGGTCGACTGGGTCGAGCGCATTCCTTTCTACGAAACCCGCAACTACGTGCAGCGCGTTCTCGAGAATCTGAGGGTTTATCGGCAGCGCCTGAACGAGAAAGCGACTCCGTCGGCGCCTGCAACGGCGGACGCGACAAGCATCAGCCAGTGATGCAAGATGCCGCTCATCGACGACCAATGATCATGGATTGAGATGAGCGACACCTATCGGGATCTTTTCGTGTCCGCAGCGGACGGGCTGCGCCTTTATGCGCGCGACTATGGCCCTGAGACTGCCGGTGCCTTGCCGGTCGTGTGCCTTTCGGGCCTGACACGTTCCTCTGAGGATTTTCACGAGCTCGCCGTGGCCTTGAGCCGCGACGCAGCGCGTCCTCGCCGTGTCCTGTCCCTCGACTATCGCGGCCGCGGCCGTTCTGATTGGGACAAGGACTGGCGCAACTACGACGTCAAGATCGAGCTGAACGATCTTCTGCAGGTGCTGACAGTCGCGGGAATCGACAAGGCAGTGTTCGTCGGCACATCCCGGGGCGGGCTGATCACCATGGTCTTGAGTGCGGCCCGCCCAACCCTGATCGCCGGTGCGGTCCTCAACGACATCGGTCCCGTGCTCGAAGCCAGAGGTCTTAACCGAATTCGCGGCTATGTCGGCAAGTTGCCGACGCCCCGCAGCATGGATGAAGCCGTGCAGATCCTGCGACAGATGTCGGGATCCGAGTTTCCTGCCTTCACGGACGATCAGTGGCAGGCCCTAGCCCGCGTCACATGGCGTGAGAGCGAAGGCCGGCTCATCCTCAACTACGATCCCAATCTGATGAAGACCCTTGAGGCCGCCGATCCGGAGGCACCCTTGCCGGATCTGTGGCCGCTCTTCGAGGGATTGAAGCCGTTTCCTGTCCTCATCATCCGCGGTGAGCACTCGGACCTGCTCTCAACTGAGACGGTACAAGCCATGCAGGACAGGCATCCACGGCTCACGGCGATCACGGTTCCCGGCCAGGGACATGCTCCTGCCCTAGATGGCGATCTCACACAGACAATCAAACAATTTGTGTTGTCAGTGGAGAAACCGACCTGACGCGTGGACAAAAAAGAGACCGGAGCGTCTCCGGCCTCCTTCGACAATTTCCGTGAAGGTCAGGCGACCTTCGGGCCGATCACGCCGCGGCGAATCTGGTCCTCTTCGATGGATTCGAAGAGCGCCTTGAAGTTGCCCTCGCCGAATCCGTCATCACCTTTACGCTGGATGTATTCGAAGAAGATCGGCCCAATGGCCGTCTTGCCAAAGCGCTGGAGCAGTACTTTGGTAAAGCCGCCTTCGACCACGCCCTCCCCGTCGATGAGGATGCCGTTCTTCTTGAGCCGGTCGAGAGGCTCCTCATGCTTGGGCAAGCGTTTGTCGACGCGCGAATAATAGATCTCGTTAGGCGCCGGCATGAACTCGAGACCGGCGTCGATGAGCGTCTCGATGGATTCATAGAGGTCATGCGATCCCAGCGCGATGTGCTGGATACCCTCGCCCTTGTATTCCTGCAGATACTCCTCGATCTGCCCGGTCTCGCCCGCATCCTCGTTGATCGGGATGCGGATCTTGCCGTCCGGGCTCGTCATGGCGCGGGAGTGCAGGCCCGTGAGCTTGCCCGCGATGTCGAAGTAGCGGATCTGGCGGAAGTTGAAGAGGCGCTCGTAGAAGCCGGCCCATTCGTTCAGCCGCCCACGATAAACGTTGTGGGTCAGATGGTCGATGTAATGGAGGCCCACGCCCCTTGGCTTCGGATCGGGCTCGCCGAGCCACTCGAAATCGACATCGTAAATCGAGCCCTTCGCGCCATACCGGTCAACGAAATAGATCTGCAATCCGCCGATGCCTTCGATGGCAGGAATCTCGAGCTCATTGGGTCCGACCTGCGTCTGCGCGGGCTTGGCCCCCATGGAGAGCGCACGTTCATAGGCATATTTCGCATCGGCGACGCGGAAGGCCATGGCCGGAGCGGAGGGACCGTGCTGGGCCGCGAAGCGCTCGGCGAAGGAGCCGGGCTGGGCATTGACGATAAAGTTGATATCGCCTTGCCGGTAGAGAAGCACGTTCTTCGAACGGTGCTTGGCAACGACGCTGAAGCCCATGGTCTTGAAAAGGCGGTCGAGAGCCTGCGGATCGGGATGGCAGTATTCCACGAACTCGAAGCCATCCGTCCCCATCGGGTTCTCTTCGGAAATGGCAGCCGGGGGCGCATCATGCGGGAACGGTCCCATGGTCTTCCTCCTGTCATGCCTCCCATAAGGGAGACCTTGCGTGTGAAACCAACGCATCCGCAGAACGGGCGGATGCAATTCTTCCTCAGGCAGCGTCGGGCTGGCTGGCCGGCGCGGCGTTCTGGAAAGCCTTAAGCTCCGCGCAGGCTGCGTCCACCGCGGCGATCTTCGGATAAGCATCCAACGGGACATTGAAGCGCCGCGCGTTGAAAACCTGCGGCACGAGATAAACATCGGCCAGCGTGATCTTGGACCCGAAGGCATAAGGCCCCGGCCCGAGCATGGCCTCAATGGCATCGAATCCCTCGCGCACC
>JAJFBI010000135.1 GCA_020697385.1 Microvirga sp.
GTTCACCGGCACCGACTCATAGGAAACGCGCTTGAGGTTGAGGGCAATCCTCACCCTGTAGGCCGCGGACGACCGGAAATAGGTGTAGAGCTTCACGCCTCGTCCCCCTCTGCATCCTGTGGCGCCAGCAATCGCGCCTGTTGGGTGAGTTTGTCGATCAGGGCGGAGAGCGTCTTCTGCTCCTGGGAGGTCAGCACCGACAGCAGACGCTCCCCGACGGCAAGGGCTTCCGGCGCCACAGCCTCGTAGATCGCCCGCCCCTGTGGCGTCAGGGCGAGCCATTCCTCGCGACGGTCGTCCAGATTCGGGCGGCGCTTGACGAGTCCGCGTTTTTCGAGCGCCGCAACTGCCCGCGAAACCGTCGATTTGTGCATGACTCCATCGGGCGCCATGTCCCTGGCCGTTCGACACTCATATTGCCCGAGGGTTACGATCACACGCCAGGCCGGGATCGAAAGACCGTACCGCTCGGCATAAATCTGAGCCAGCGCGCTCGACGTGAGCCCGGCCAGCACATTGAGCCGGTAAGGCAGAAACTCCTCCAGAACCACCAGGGGCTCAGGAACCGGCTTTCTCGCTGCAGATCCGCTCGCCATCGCCACCCCATTCGTTGCCTCTGCAACCAATAGCAGGATTCGTTGCACGAGCAACTAGCTTTGCGCAGCGGAACGTCAAGCCACCTTCCGAACCTGACGGGATCAGAGTGCCGGCTCGAAGCTCAACCCGTCACCTATGCCCTCAAGGGTCGGCGCAGGCCCTGGGGGGAGTGTTTGCCAACGAACCTTGTCGGCATCGCGGCTGATATGACCCGTCGTCTTTTTAGCTTTTCGTGTCAGGTAGTTGATGCTGAGGGAAGTCGTGTCGCCGCTCCCTCGGTGAGTTGTGTTTCGGTCATACCCGATCAGTTCGAAGCGGCCGGTCTTGTGTCGGAAAGTATGGATCGTATTGAAAGTCTCCCAGCCTCCCGCACTCATCCACCAGTTCAGGCGCACCTGAAACCCATCGCGCACGATGGCAATTCCGCTCTCCTTGTCGAAGGGATCATCGGCAGCAGGCTCGGTGCGGCGGGGAATGAGCGTATGGTTCTCAAGCTGCAGGCTGAATTTGCCTGAACGCTCGTCACGAAAGGCAACGGCCAGAATGCGAGGATTGGTGTCGAACGGCTTCTCGCCGAGACCGTCAAAGTCCTCAATGACATTGGCAGGATTGTTCTGGCGCAGGACCAGGATCAGATCAGCGTTTCCATCCCGGTTGAGGTCGCCGGACGCTTGCGCCTCAAGTCTCCATCCTGGTGGCACGAAACCTTCAGCCGTCTCAGCCTGCCGTGGCAGGCTCGGGTAAACGACCTCGGGAATCGTGAGGTTCTGAGCCGCTGCGATGGGAGAAAACAAAATCGCAGCGGCAACAGCAAAAGATGGGACAGTGGCCGTCAGGCAGGAAGCGTGTCCTGACTGACAGAGCCTCATGGTTAAACCCGTCCGCGGGTGCGGATCATGAAGGTGTCGAAGGCGTATTCGTTGAGCTGCCACCAGGGCAGGACGTCGGTGCGGTAGGCCACCATCGAATCGTAGACCTTCTTGAAGTTCGCATCCTTGGCAGAGAGTTCCGCGTAGAGCTCGTTCGCCGCCTTGAGCGAGGCTTCCATGATGGCCGGCGAGAAGGTGCGCAGTTCCGCGCCGGCGCCGACCATGCGGCGCAGGGCCTGGCCGTTCACCGCGTCGTACTTGGCCAGCATCCAGTTGTTCGCCGCCTCGCACGCGTTGGACATGATGGCCTGATAATGCTTGGGCAGCTCGTTGAACTTCTGCTGGTTGACCACGAGATGCAGCATGGCGCCGCCCTCCCACCAGCCGGGGGCGTAGTAGTATTTGGCCACTTTCAGGAAGCCGAGCTTCTCGTCGTCATAGGGGCCGACGAACTCGGCCGCGTCGAGCGTGCCGCGCTCCAGCGCCGGGTAGACATCGCCGGGGGCGATCTGTTGCGGCACCACGCCGAGTTTGGCCAACACCATGCCGCCGAGGCCGCCGATGCGGAACTTCAGGCCGTTCAGGTCCTCGACGCTGTTGATTTCCTTTCGGAAGAAGCCGCCCATCTGGGTGCCTGAATTGCCGCAGACCAGGGAGGTGCAGTTATACTTGGCCAAGATCTCGTTGATGATCTCCTTGCCGCCGGCGAAGTGCCACCAGGAATGGAGCTGGCGGGCATTGAGGCTGAAGGGCAGCCCGGTGCCCATGCCCAGCGCCGGCTCCTTGCCGACCCAGTAATAGGTCGGGGTATGGGCGCATTCCACGGAACCGTTCTGCACCGCATCCATGGCCTGCAGGCCGCCGACGATCTCCCCCGGCGCAAAGACCTGGATCTGGAACTTGCCGTCGGTCGCGTCCGCCATGTACTTGGCAAAAGTCTGGGCGGTGCCGAAGATGGTGTCGAGGGATTTCGGGAAGCTCGAGGTCAGGCGCCACCGGACTTCCGGCATGCTCTGCGCGATCGCGGGAGCCGCCACCGTGCCGGCGGCCGCGGCGAGGCCGGCGCCTTTCAGAAAGTTTCTTCTCTTCATCGTCGTCATTGGCGTTTCCCCGGAAAGCATTTCGTTGCAAGTTGAGTGGACCATAACAAACCGGTCGGTGGCAATGAAGCTCTCCTCCCTGAACCAAGGCCGTGATGGCCGCCTCGTCGTCGTCTCGAAGGACCTGACCCGCGCGACGGACGCATTTTTCATTGTTCCGACGCTCCAGCAAGCCCTGGACGATTGGGAAAAAGTCGAGCCTCGCCTGCGCGATCTCGCCGAGCAGCTTGAGCACGGCTCGGTTCCGGCCTTCCGATTTCACGAGCACGACTGCGCCTCACCCCTACCCCGCGCCTACCAATGGGCCGACGGCTCGGCCTATGTGAATCACGTGGAACTGGTGCGCAAAGCCCGCGGCGCCGAGATGCCTGCCTCCTTCTGGACCGACCCGCTCATGTACCAGGGCGGCTCCGACTCATTCCTGGGACCAAGGGATCCGATCCCGGCGGCCGACGAGGCGCACGGCATCGACTTCGAGGCAGAGGTGGCGGTGATCACCGGCGACGTGCGGATGGGCGCCACCCGGGAGGAGGCTGCTGCCGCCATCAGGCTCGTGGTTCTCGTCAACGACGTCAGCTTGCGCAACCTGATCCCGGGCGAGCTGGCCAAGGGCTTCGGCTTCTTCCAGGCCAAGCCCTCCTCCACCCTGTCGCCGGTGGCGGTCACGCCCGACGAGCTGGGCGAGGCATGGGATGGGGGCAAGCTCCATCTGCCCCTCCTCTCCACCCTCAACGACAAGCCCTTCGGCAAGCCGGATGCCGGCGTAGACATGACCTTCGACTTCCCAACCCTGATCGCGCACGCGGCCAAGACCCGGCCTCTCGGGGCCGGCACGGTCATCGGGTCGGGCACCGTCTCCAACAAGGACGAGGGTGGCGGACCGGGCAAGCCCATCGACCAGGGAGGCATGGGCTATTCCTGCTTGGCGGAACTCCGCACGGTGGAGACGCTCGTCCACGGAGAGGCCAGGACGCCGTTCATGCGCTTCGGCGACAGTATCCGCATCGAGATGAAGGACAAGGCCGGGCACTCGATCTTCGGCGCCATCGAGCAGGAGGTTCAGGCCTACCGCAAGGAGGCGTGATGCTGCGCCTCGATCACGTTCAACTCGCCATCCCGACAGGCGCGGAAGACCTGTGCAGACCGTTCTATGCCGGACTGCTCGGCATGAGGGAGGTGACGAAGCCCACGGCGCTCGCCGGGCGTGGAGGCCTCTGGCTGGAAAGCGGCTCCGTGCGGATTCACCTCGGAATTGAGGAGGACTTCCGTCCGGCCCGCAAGGCGCACCCGGCCATCGCCGTCGCCGATCTCGATGCCTTGGCGCGCCTCCTGTCCCAAGCGGGCCACGAACCCGCCTGGGACGATGCCATTCCGGCCACCAGGCGCTTTTATGTCGAGGATCCCGTAGGCAATCGAATCGAGTTCATGGAGGCTTGACCAACTGGTGAACGCCACGGTGGGGAACTCTTCGAAATGCCCTGCCTTTTCCCTGATGCACAACCTCAGCACAGGGAGAATAGACCATGAATCTCGGCAGCATCATTGACGGCCTCATGCGCAGTCAAGGCTCGTTTGGCGGTCGACGGCCGCAGCAAGGCGGCCTTGGCGGCATGCTCGGCGGGTCTGGCGGCCTGGGTTCCCAGATCCCCGGCGGCATGGGCGGCCTTGCGGCCGGAAGCCTTCTATCTCTGATCCTGGGCTCCCGCGGCGGACGCTCGGCGGGCGGCTCGCTGATGAAGGCCGGCGGCCTCGCGGTGCTCGCGAGCGTTGCCTTTAAAGCCTACCAGGACTGGCAGGCCAAGCAGGCGCCGGGCGCGAGCCAGCCAGGAACCCTGCCCTCGCAGCCCCCGGCGGGCAGCGGTTTCCACCTCGATGAGGAGAAGGACAAGAATGGCCATGAGATGGGCCTCGCCCTGGTGCAGGCCATGATCTCGGCGGCGAAATCCGACGGGCACTTGGACGGCGAAGAAAGCACCCGGATTCAGGAGCAGATCCAGCAACTCGGCCTCGGCAACGAGGAGAAGGGCTTCCTGCTCGACATGATGGGCAAGCCTGCGGATGCCGCCGCCATCGCCCGCCTGCCCAAGACCAAGGAGCAGGCCGCCGAACTTTATGTGGCCTCGCGGGTGGCCATCGGTGATGCGGACACGCCCGAAGAGAAGGCCTATCTCGACCGCCTCGTGGCGTTGATGGACCTGCCTGCCGATCTGGTCACCCATCTCGACGCGCAGATCGGCGCCGTCCGCCAGACGGTTGCCACCGGCACAGTCGCCTGACCCGACCTAGGAGCCTCCATGGGACAGCCGTGGAGCCTCGCTTCCCTCCAGGATTCACGGAGCACTTCATGAGCGACCACGTCTACAAGATCGTCGAACTCGTCGGCTCGTCAGAGACCAGCATCGAGGATGCGATTCAGACCGCGATCCGGCGGGCCAACGAGACCCTGCGAAACCTGCGCTGGTTCGAGGTCACCCAGACCCGCGGCCATATCGAGAACGGCGAGGTGCACCACTATCAGGTGGTGCTCAAGGCCGGGTTCACGCTGGAGGCGGGTAGCTGACGCCCTGCCTCTGCCTTCCGCATTCTACTTCACCTCGGCCTCGTAGATGTAGAGCGTGGACTTGTCGTCCTCGGGCATGAAGTAACCGCGGACCCCTGAATCGCTCGCTTCCATCCAGACTGGGTTGTGGGTCATGTCCATGCCGGCAGCGGTCCAGAGCAGCACCGGCGTCTGGAAGATCGGGCGGCCGTCGGCGAGGTTGACCAGATCGAGGCCGCCAAGCCGGAACGGAGCGGCATCGGGCGCGACCCGCATCTCCGTGACGCCGGAACACAGCATGCGGCTTTTGCCGACATACTTGCAGTCTTGGTAGTCGAGATAGTGCGACGTGTTGAGGGTTCTCAGCTTCTCGGGCGCCTCACTCGCATTGGTGGGCTTTCCGGAGGCATCAAGAGACCAGCGGTAGAAGCGGCGGGAACCCCAGCTCACCCCGTGCAGCGTCTTGTCGTCCGTGTTGTGCACCACGCCACCGACGTGATCGGCAAAGCGGAACATCTCCTCCGCCTTCATGGTCTCCGGATCGACGCGATAGACGATGGAGCGGCTGTTCGGCCGGTACTCGGCCACGGGAACCCAGATGTACTTCCCGTCGTAATCGATCCCGCCCGGATGATAGATCGTGCCTTCGCCGAGAGTGATGTCGGCGATCAGGTTACCCTTCATATCGAGCTTGAACAGGTGCCCGACACCCGCGCCGGTGTCCCGGTCGTATCCGTCCACCGGCTGGGGGAACCGCTTGGTCGGCTGCTGGATCTCGACCGAGGACACGAACAGCGTATCGCCAATCTTCACCATGCCCTGCGGGTGGTGGGTGAGGAAGTTGATCGGAACGGCCGAAACCGGCTTCCACTGCGTGCCGCGCGACAGCTTCGTCACACGGTCGGCCAGAACATCGCGATCCGGCTCTGCGGCCGAGAGCGCCGAGGGTACAACTCCGAGGCAGAGGATCGTCAGGATAGTGGTCAGGCAACGTCTCGAAAAGCGGTTCATCGCGTTCCTCCATTAGGACGATCCGCTTCTAGCGAGCGGGCGATGTCACTTTAGTGTCGCGCGTAGATCTTCCGCAATTGACAAGTGGGATGTGCCCTTGGGCTCTACCCCTCCAAATCCTCGCGCAACATCTCCAGCTCCAACCAGCGCTCCTCCGCGGCGTGCAGCTCCGTCTGCAGGGTAGTCAGTGCATCCATCGCCTTCTGGAATCGTGCCGGGTCGCGGGAATAGAGATCTGCGTCGGCGAGGATTTCCTGGACCTTGGCGATCTTCACCTCGATCTCGCTCATGCGTTTGGGGAGCGTCTTCAGGTCGTGCTGCTCATTGAAGGAGAGCTTGCGCTTGTTCTGCGCCGGAGCCGCGGCGGCCGGCTTGTCGGTGTTTCTGGGCTTGGCTTCCTTCTCGACAACACGCGCCTGCACGCCGCGTCCGCGCTGGGCCACCATGTCGGTATAGCCGCCCGCATATTCGAGCCAACGCCCCTCGCCTTCAGACACGAGCACGGAGCTTACCGTGCGGTCGAGGAAGTCGCGGTCGTGGCTGACCAGGATCACGGTGCCGGAATAGTCCTGGATCATCTCTTCCAGGAGATCGAGGGTCTCGAGGTCGAGATCGTTGGTGGGCTCGTCGAGAACCAGGAGGTTGGACGGCTGCGCCAGGGCACGGGCCAGCATGAGGCGGTTGCGCTCGCCGCCGGAGAGCACGCCCACGGGAGTGCGGGCCTGCTCGGGCGAAAACAGGAAGTCCTTCATGTAGCCGATCACGTGCTTCGTCTGACCGCCGATGGTGACCGTGTCGCCGCGCCCGCCGGTGAGCGTCTCGGCCACGGTGGCGTCCGGGTCGAGGCTGGCGCGGCGCTGGTCGAGGGTGACCATCTGCAGGTTGGCGCCCAGCCTCACCCTCCCCTCGTCGGGCGTGAGAACTCCCGTGAGCATGTTGATGAGGGTGGTCTTGCCGGCGCCATTCGGCCCGATGATGCCGAGCCGGTCCCCGCGCAGAACGCGCAAGGACAGGTTCGACACGATCGGCCGGTCGTAGGATTTCGAGATGCCTTCCGCCTCGACCACGAGGGTGCCGGACTGCTCGGCCTCGGCGAGGCTGATGTTCACCGTGCCGACGGCTCGATTGCGCTCGCGGAACTGCTGGCGCATGGCGTGAAGATTGCCGAGGCGGCGCACGTTGCGCTTGCGCCGGGCGGTCACGCCGTAGCGCAGCCAGTCG
>JAJFBI010000136.1 GCA_020697385.1 Microvirga sp.
AGGGATTGCGCTGGGTGAGGCAGAGCTTGCAAGGCACATAGCCGAAGACGTGCTCGAAGACGAGCGCGCCACCCACGGTGGCCGCAGCGCCCAGAGCGACCACTAGGGCAGCCTGCCGCATGGAGAGAGCAAGGCGCATCGATCTCTCCTTTAGAACATGTAGCGGAAGGCCACGAAACCGCCGACGAGGGCGACGATCCCTATACCTGCCACCAGGTTGAAGTTGTTGTCGATAATCGCCTTGATGCGCGGACCGAACTGGCTCATCAGCAGAGCCACCAGGAAGAACCGGGCGCCGCGGGTCAGGATCGACAGGGCGATGAACCAGCCCAGGTGATAGCCCGCGAAGCCCGACGTGATGGTCACGAGCTTGTAGGGGATCGGGGTCAGACCCTTCAGCAGGATCACCCAATGGCCGTAATCGGCATAAGCATGCCGGAACGTCTCCGCCCCCTCGCCGAGGCCATAGAGCTGGAAGAGCCACGCCCCGACGGAATCGTAGAGCCCCAGGCCGATGAAATAACCCAGGACGCCGCCCAAGACGGACGCGATCGTGCAGATCAGGGCATAGGACCAGGCCTTGTCCGGCCGCGCCAACATCATGGGCACGAGCATCACGTCCGGTGGAACCGGGAAGAAGGAGCTCTCCGCAAACGACACGAGGGCCAGCGCATAGGGAGCCGAGGGCCGCGCCGCGAGGGAGAGGGTCCAATCGTAGAGACGTCTGAGCATAAGGGTCCGACCGGTTTGAGGGGCTCACCGCCCCGCGCCCTTTGAGCACAAGGCGCCCGGAAAGGCGAGAGGTCGACCATGCGGCGTCCCTTCACATCTGGCACATTGACCAGCCTTCATGCCTCATGGTACGTCGCAGGTCCTTGCCCCTGTGGCGGAATTGGTAGACGCGCTCGACTCAAAATCGAGTTCCGCAAGGAGTGCTGGTTCGATCCCGGCCAGGGGCACCATCGCCTTTCCGATGGTTCGGTAGAACGCCGACATACGTTCAATTGTCCGAAGAAAGTGAAGCCTTCCGCCGATCCTGCGGTTGAGCGCGACTGGCTGCTTTGCTGCCTCAATGGATTATCGCTTTCGAGCTACCTCATCTTCCACATTGAATAGCTGGCTGCGTTTGGAACAAATGCGCCCGGGCTGGGGACATCGATGCGAATGGGGACTTGAGGTCGCCTGTGGAAGGGCGCTTCGGGGCGCACACCCCGCATCGAGGATCAGATCAATCCAAGCCGGGAGGGGCATGTCATGGAATGTGAAATCGAAGCCGTCGCGCGTGCGCTGTATTCTGCCGAAGATGATGCTCAGGTGTGGGAGCATGAGCCGGAGACCGTCAGGGAAGAATTCCGCGAATTTGCGCGCGTTGCCATGGCGCTCCTTGAGCAGCATCGCAGGCAGGAGCGCTATGACAGGCAGGCTCTTGCCTTCCCGTTTCCCTATGCTGCGTAAGCTCTCGCAGCCACTCCGCTCGATTGCCTCCGGCACCTGAGCAAGCAGGCCCCATAAAAGGTCTCGCCATGAGAACGGCCGCGGCTTAACTTGAGCCGCGGGCGCTTGGTTTCAGAAGAGTCGTTGCCGTGCTGCCGATCAGCCGCGGCGTTCGATCACCGTCACGATGCGACGGGTGCGGGGCTCGAGGATCACGATCTGGTCGCGCACGACGATGTATTTGCACTCCGGCAGGCCGGTCAGGATGCGCTCGACGTTGTCGGGGCAATCATACAGCGTGGTCACCGAGGTCGGAATGGTCGAACCGACGCTCACGCTGAACTCCACGTTGGTGAGCGGCTGCACGTTCACGCTGGTGAACGACCGCGAGATCTGCGTCCGCTGCTCCGAGGTCACGCTGATGTTCGTGGAGCTCGACGACGAGGTCGTGCTTCCAGTGGTGTTGGTGCTGGACGCATTGCCCGTCGTGCTCGTATTGCCGCTCGAAGCCGTGCCGGACTTCGTTCCCTGGGTCGTCCCCTGAGCCGTACCGGACGTGGTGCCCTGGGCAGTGCCCTGCGCCGTGCCCGAGGTCCCCGACGAGCCGGATTGGGCGCTGTCGGTCGCGCTGCCGCCCGTAGTCGAGGTGCCGGAGGAGCCGCCGGTGCTGCTGGAGGCAGAACCACCGGACGTCGTTCCGCTCGTCGATCCCGATGCACCGCCCGAGGTCGTGCCGGAAGCACCGCCGGATGAACCGCCGGGCGTCATGATCGTGGAGCCGCCCGAGGAACCGCCCGCAGCGCCGCCGGAGCTGCCGCCGCTCGAGCTACCGCTCGTCTGCGCCATCGCAGCCACGCTCAGGGAGAGGGTTGCTGCTGCCACACTGGCCAGTAAAGTCACACGCATTGGATGAAACCTCCCGATGATGGAGAGCCGACGATAGCCCTCTGCAATGCCTGTCAACGGGGGTTTTCAGGGAGGGTTCCGTTCCCATCACCAAGTGTCTGCGCCGTACATTCTGGGTTCATGAACATGAACGAAAAGCCCTGGAAACCCAGGCTTTTGAACGCATGACGCACAGTTCTGCAGCCTCGTTCGGCCCACGAGCACAGTCGCTGCCCATGCGATGCGGAGCCCGTTCGATGCAGGCTCGTGGCGCTTGGTCGAACGACTGTCAGGGATGCACGGAACTGTGCAGGCGCTCCGATGTGAGCGGCGAAAAAGCCGTCACAACCTTCTCGTAGACAGGCCGCTTGAACGGGATGATCAACTCCGGCAGGCGGTGCATCTCCTCCCAGCGCCATTCGTCGAATTCCGGCCTGTGGCCACCGCCGCCGGGCTGGAGGATGTTGATCTCGCTGTCATCGCCCTCGAACCGGAAGGCGAACCACTTCTGGTTCTGACCGCGATAGCGACCGCGCCAGGCGCGCCCCGCCACCATGGTGGGCAGATCGTAGGCATACCAATCGGGCGCCTCGGCCATCAGGCGGACAGATCGGACGCTGGTTTCCTCATAGAGTTCGCGCAAAGCCGCCTGATAGGGCTCCTCACCCGGATCGATCCCGCCCTGGGGCATCTGCCAGGAATAGCCGTCGGAGGCCGCATCGGCCTCGGAACGGCGCCGGCCGATGAAGACCAGGTCATCCTTGTTGATCAGCATCACGCCGACGCAGGAGCGGTAGGGCAGATCCTTTCTGGCCTGTGATCCTCTTGCGCTCCTCATCACACACTCACTCCCTCGATCACGGAATTCGGATGCAGCCGGTTCTTGAATACTGCCGGCGCTTGGTCCTGGTTCCGAAGCAGGAGGAGAGAGTGCCGCTTCGCCAGCCCTCGCACAAGCCTTTCCGCAAGGCTGTGGACGCATCAACAGAAAAGGGCCTGACGGAAGGCGATCCCGTCAGGCCCTTTTGCATTAGTGTTTCCCGAACGAAAGAACGAGCCGCCCTTAGTTCGGAGTCGTGGTCGTGTTGGCCGCACCCTTGCGAACGCCACGAAGAAGGTCATAGGCCGCGATCAGCTGCTTGTCCTTGCTCGCATCCGGCGGGATATAGGCCGAGGAACCGCCGCGCTCTTCCTTGTCGCCGCCGTTGCTCAGATGGCCGCGCAGACCGGCCTCGCCCTTGGTCTCGTCCTTGCCCTTCAGCTCTTCGGGGATGTCCTGCAGCACCTCGACGTCAGGATCGATGCCCTTGGCCTGGATCGACCGGCCGGCCGGGGTGTAGTAGCGCGCCGTCGTCAGGCGTACGGCCCCATTGCCGCCGAGCGGGATGATGGTCTGCACGGAGCCCTTGCCGAAGGAGCGGGTTCCGAGAACCGTCGCGCGCTTGTGGTCCTGCAGGGCGCCGGCCACGATCTCGGAGGCCGAGGCCGAACCGCCATTGACGAGCACCACCAGCGGCTTGCCCTTGGTCAAGTCACCGGCCTTGGCGCTGAAGCGCTGGGTATCCTCGGCGTTCCGGCTGCGGGTCGAGACGATCTCGCCGCGCTCGAGGAAGGCATCGGACACCATGATCGCCTGGTCGAGCAGGCCGCCCGGGTTGTTGCGCAGGTCGATGACGAAGCCCGCCACCTTGTCGGCGCCGATGTCGCTGGTGAGCTTGTCGATCCCGGCCCGCAGAGCCTCGTAGGTCTGCTCGTTGAACTGGGTCACGCGCAGCACGCCGATGTCACCCTCGACGCGAGCCCGCACGGGGCGCACCTTGATGGTCTCGCGGGTCAGCTTCACCTCGACCGGATCCTTGGCTTCCTTGCGCTGGATCTTGAGGGTGACGGAGGAATTGACCGGGCCGCGCATCTTGTCGACCGCCTGGTTCAGGTTGAGGCCCTGGACCGGCTCGTCGTTGATGTGGGTGATGATGTCGTTGGCGAGAATGCCGGCGCGGGACGCCGGAGTTTCGTCGATCGGGGTCACGACCTTGACGAGGCCTTCCTCCATGGTGACCTCGATGCCGAGGCCGCCGAACTCGCCGCGGGTCTGCACCTGCATGTCGCGGAAGCTCTTGGCATCCATGAAGCTCGAGTGCGGATCGAGGGAGGTCAGCATGCCGTTGATGGCGGACTCGACCAGCTTGGCCTCTTCAGGCTTTTCGACATAATCCGTGCGGACCTTCTCGAAGACGTCTCCGAAAAGGCTCAGCTGCCGGTACGTGTCGGCCGAGGCGGCAACCGCGCTCATGCCCGACAGAAGGCTGGTCTGCGACACCATGGTCGCGCCGCCTGCGCCGATGGCCGCACCGAGAATCAAGAGAGATAGTTTGCGCATTATCCGCGAACCTTTTCGCTTTGCGATTTTGCCCACCAGGGACTTGGATCGATAGAACCGCCGTCTTTTCTGAACTCAACATAGAGGACGGGATTGTTCTTTTCTATGGCGGAGCCGATCAAACTCATGAGAGGAGCCTCTCCCATGGTCGCAACAGGCTCGCCGGCGAGCACGAACTGCCCGACATCGACGTTGATTTGGTCCATCCCGGCCAGAAGAATATAGTATCCCCCACCGGCATTGATGATCAAGAGTCGACCATAGGAGCGGAAGGGGCCGGCAAAGGCCACCCAGCCGTCCGCCGGTGATACCACACTTGCATTCTGCCGGGTCGTGATCGAAATGCCACGCGTCGTTCCGCCATACCCGTCCGCGGCTCCGAATTCCTGGGTCGTCTCGCCGCTGACCGGGCGCGGCAGGAGGCCGCGGGCCTCCACGAAGGGGATCTTGGGGGCGAGCCGCGCCGGATCCCGGAAGGCCAGCTGAGCGAATTTCTCGCGGGTCTCCCGCTCCTGGGCCTCTGCTGCCTTGCGGGCCTCCTCGGCGGCTCTCTGGGCGCCGGCCGTCTCGGCTTCCATGCGGTCGATGAGCTCCTTGAGGGTTCCAGCCTGGCGGGCCAGCTCCTCGGCCTTCGAGCGCTCGGTGCCGACGTTGCGCTCCACCTCGGCGATGCGGCCCTGTCGGGCCTCCATGAGGGCGGCCAGGCGCTCCTGCTCTCGGTTGAGTCCTGTCAGTTCCCCGTTCAGGGTCGCACGGTCCGTGGTGATCGCCTCCTTCAGGCGCACGAGCTCGGTCAAGTCGGTGGCCAGGATCTCGGCCTCGACGCGCAGCTCGGGCAGAACAGCCCCCAGCATGATCGAGGCGCGCACCGCCTCGAGCATGTCCTCGGGTCGCACCAGAACCGCCGGCGGCGGGCGGCGGCCCATGCGCTGCAGGGCGGCGAAAACCTCGATAATGACCCCCCGCCGGCTCTGCAGGGAGCGGCGAATGGCCGCTTCGCTGGATGTCAGGGTCTGGAGCCGCTGTTCCAGGCCACGGATCCGGTCTTCGGTGCCGCGCACGCGCTCGGCAGTGCCGATCAGAGCGGCGTTGAGCTTGGCCCGGTCGGCCTTGACGGTTTCGATTTCGGCTTCAAGGCGGCGGCGCGCTTCGGCATTGGCCGTGATCGCCTCCTCCAGAACCTTCAGGTCCTGCTCCCGGCGCGCCTTGTCCTCGGGTGTTTCAGCCGGGATTGCGGGCGCAGGCGCGGGCTGCTGGGCTCCGGCTGGGCTCAGGCTGGCGGCAACCATCAGGGCGGCAAGGCCGAACGCCTTGCGGGAGGGTAAGGTTTTGAAACGGAACATCCGGTCAGGAATCATCGTGGCCGGCGCGATGATAAGGGTGACCGGCGATGATTGTCAGGGCCCTATACAGCTGTTCGGCCACGAGCGCCCGCACGATCTGGTGCGGCATCGTGAGCGCCCCGAAGGAAACCACGAGTTCGGCGCGCTGGCGCAGCTTGGGATCGAGGCCATCAGGCCCGCCGATGACGCAGGCGATGCCGGAGCGGCCCTCGTCCCGCCAATGCCTGATCTTCTCGGCGAAAGCCTCGCTGGAGGGGCTCTTGCCGCGCTCGTCAAAGACAATCAGCACGGACGAGCCGGCTTTCTCGAGCAAGGCCGAAGCCTCCTCTGCTCGGCGGTCGTCATCCCGGCGCGCACGGCTCTCGGGCAGCTCGACCATGTCGAGCCCGGCCAAGCCCAAGGCCCGGCCCATACCCTCGACCCGTTGCCTGTATCGTTCGACCAGCTCCCGCTCGGGGCCGCTCTTGAGACGGCCCACGGCCAGCAAGCTCAGTCGCACGATGAAGACCTTATGCTAGCTCGCGCGATCCTGCGGACGGTCGGCGCCCCACATCTTCTCGAGGTTGTAGAAGCCACGAACCTCGGGGCGGAAAACGTGGATCAGCACGTCGCCGGCATCGATGAGCACCCAATCGCAGGCCGGCAGGCCTTCGACGCGCGCGTTCCCGAACCCCTTGTCCTTGAGGTCCTTGATGACGCGCTCGGCGATCGCGCCGACATGGCGGTCGGAGCGGCCGGAGGTCACGATCATGGTGTCAGCAAGCGAGGTCTTCCCGGCCAGGTCGATCTCGACCGTGTTCTCGGCCTTCATGTCCTCGATGGAAGCCAGGGCAACGGCCCGGATGTCCTCTGCGGCAGGAGCGTCCGCTCCGGCGAGAGGCGGAAGCGGGTTCAAGTCCGCTTCGACGGAAGATAGTCGGTTCAGGTTCAGACCCTTTCTCAGCAGCACTCGGAGGTGCCAGCCCTTAAGATAATGCGGGAAGGCCCCATTTTTCAACGTCCCCCAACGGGAGAAGTTCGTCGCAGACGGCGCAGCAGGGTGGATGACAGATGGGAGCGGGGTCCGTGCAGGAAGACCCAGGCCGGCGGCTTCAGGCCTGGCAGGGCCAGGGCATCGGCCTCGTCGATCCGGGCTTCCGACAGGGCCGTGGCGCTGCGGGAGCGGGCAGCCTTCAGGGTCCAGCCCGGCCGGTCGACGATGGCGATCGGCATCATGCGGGCGATGCGCCGCCAGCCCCGCCAGCGGTG
>JAJFBI010000137.1 GCA_020697385.1 Microvirga sp.
GAGGACCGCCAGCAGCGCCACGACGAAGAGCGCCGCCGCGCTGCCCAGCGCCGCGGTCGTGCCATGCGTCCAGAGCGCCCTAGCGGTGCTCGCCATACCCGTCCCCATCCTTCGACCGGAAGAATGCGCCCCCTCGTGCGCACGGGCAACAGCCGCCGACGTCACCGGCGCGCCGACAGCTGACGAAGCACGCGATGCGAAACGAAACCGTTTGACAGGATAAGGTGCGGTGAGGTCAGTCCGCGATCGTCGGAACAGGACTTAACACCAGGGGACCGCCGATCGCCTAACACTGCAGGCGGCGGCACCGAATCATCCAGGTTGAGACAGCGAGTGTCGCCCTCGAGGCAACGAGCGGTAGACGCGGAAGAGCGTCGATTAGTGTAGCAGCGCCGGCAGTTATCCACGGATTGACATAATTGTCGCTCACGTTCTTCGAGGAGTGCCACTCGTGCTCCTGGCGATGGCCGGTGCGACGCCGCGCTTTCATCAAGCTGGCCAACGCCCGCAGGAGCCAGCGCAGACGTGTCACTGCGCGGGCGAATACCAGATCGGCGACGTGTAGGCGCGCTCCTGGATGGAGGTCGTCACCTCCGGGGCGAGTTTCGCGCCGTAGTATTTGGCGTCGTAATCCGTCCACCGCGGCGTCGGGATCTCCAGGACGCGCCCGTAGTAGAAGGCGCGCTGCTTCGCATCGAACTCGGGGTCCCTCCACACCGCGATGAGCTCGGGAGAACCGATGGTGTTGGTCCAGTTCGCGTTGCCAACGTCGACGGTGTTCCCGACCGGCGGCAGCTTGCCGTCGGGTCCGGGCTTCCGCCCACCCGACGACGCGACGTCATAGACCTTCTCCTGGACCTCGCCCTTGGCGTCGACCCAACCTTTGACGATCTGGTAGCGGTCGAGGTTGGCTCCGATGGGGTCCTTCAGGGCCGCGACAAGGAAGGTCGGCGCCTTGCCCGAGGGCGCCGGGCCGATATCGCCCCCCATCGGCACGCCCTTGGTGTAGCCGGCGAGAGCCGGGCTTCGGGTGTTCGCGTCGGCATCCTCGAAGTCGAAGCCGCCGAACAGGCGCACCGCCATGCGCGACCCGGTGGTGGCGTAGGTCTCGCGGCGCTCCATGGCGTCGAACAGCGCCTCGCGGGTGTTCTCGGTCGCCCACACCGCCGCATACCCCGACGACGACGTCTCCCATTCGTAGATCGTGCCGCCCTTTCCTTTGACGAAGACCCTGCTGCTTCGATCCGCGCTCGGCTCCATCGCCGAGGTCTTGCCGAAGTAATTGTCCTCCTCCACGGCCGCGAGGCCAGTGTGCGCGTCGGTCGAGCCGACCAACCCGAATTTGTACGGATTGACGCCCAACTCGCCCTCCATCTTGAGGCCGAGCTTAAGCCCTGACCGCGCATATTCGTGCTGGAGCATGTCGGGCGTCTTCGTCTCGCTCAGGTCAAGGTTGCCCTTGTCCCAGCGCTCAAAGTTGGCGAACTCGTCGTTCGGCGACAGGTAGGGATGGGTCTCCCCGTCCCCCTTGATTTGCGTCGCCTCGTAGAGGCGCTCCCACCTCGCGCGCGTCTCCGCATATTCGCGGTCGATAAGCTTGCCGGTTCCCGGCTCGACGATGGGGAACATGCGTCCGTTGGACAGGTTCCCATTGTGAGCGATCGCGAGCACCCGCCCGCCGGTCTTCTCCTCGTAGCCCGCCATCCACTTCCAGAGGTCCCGCGGGTTGTCGCTGCCGAACGGGGCGAGCACTGTGTACGGCACGACCCGGCTGGCCTTCTCGCCGTTGTCGCGGAAGATGACGTTGCGGTGCAGGTTGTTGCCGCCGGTGTTCGACGTCCATTCGTAGCCGATGAAGGCGGTAAACCGCCCCGGCTCGTTCGCCTGTTCCGCCGCCTTGATGGTTTCCTGCCACGCGGAGCGATACGCGCCGCTTTCCGGCGCATAGAGCAGCGCCTTCGGGAACTTGTTCTGGGAGAAGGCGACGATGATCTCGATGGCGGCCGCGGCGCCCTGGCCGCCGACTATCATGTCGTGCCACTTCCGGCCGGTCGGGTCCGCCATGATGTTGGGCTTGGCGGCGAGAAGGTCCGGGAAGAAACCCATGTTGTCGGAGTGGTCGGCGACGACGAGGAAGTCGAGGGGCCGCGAAAGCTTCGCGGGCTGGCCGGTCGAGGCCGTGACCTGTTCGCCCTTGGCGAAGCGATACGCGTCTACCGGCCCCAACCGCGCGCCGAACGCGCCGGCGTCGAAGGAGAACGAGGTGTGCAGATGCGTGTCGCCGAAGAAGGGGCGGCTCGGGAAATTCCGCCCCGCGTAGGGCGAGTAGGCGCGCTTGGTAGGGAACAGTTTTTCGGCGACCCCTTGATCAAGCGTGCCCACGTCGCTGGAGGCCTGGTCCTGCGCGGTCGACGGCAAGTCGATCGCGACGCTCGCGACCCCGGCGAGGAGAGCGGCCATGCATGAACGTTTCATTGGTTACCCTTTCGGTTCAGAAGGCGACGACACGTTGGACGAACCAGGCCATCGCCAGGCTGCCGATGAGGTATGGCGGGACGAGCGTTGCCCAGGGCGGCAGTCGAAGCGGCACCAAACGCGCGGTGGCAGCGAGCGCCATTACCGCGGCCACGAACAGAAACTGCCCCGCCTCGACGCCGACGTTGAAGAAGAACAGCGCAATTGGAATGTGTCCCGCCGGGATGCCGATCTCGCTCAACGCGCCCGCGAAGCCGAAGCCGTGCAGGAGCCCGAACGCAAATGCCACGACCCAAGGCGCTTGCGCCGCCATGCCGGCTTTGCCTGAGCGCGCACGCACGATCTCGACCGCCAGGAAGGCGATTGAAAGCGCGATGACTGCTTCGACCGGCTTCGGCGGAACGCGCACCAGTCCCAGCGTCGCGGCCGCCAGCGTGATGCTGTGGGCGGCCGTGAACGCCGTGATGGCGCCGGCGAGCTGGCGAAGGGTCGCCGTGACAAGGATGAGGCCGAGCACGAACAAGAGGTGGTCGTATCCGAGCAGGATGTGCTCGACGCCAAGGCTGAAGTAGGTGGCGGCAACGCCGGAACCGCTCGTTGCCGCCGGAACGGTGGCGGCGGGCGCGGCGGGCGTGAGCCGCTGGTCCCATGACCGCCCGTCCGCGAACTCGACCCGGAGGAGCGCGTCCGAGACGGTGTTCTCCAGCCCGAGTATGCGCACGTCCCGACCGGCGAGCCCCTCGCTCGCCTGGATGCGCCACGTCTGAACGAGCGCGTCGCCAGTCGCGCGAAACGTGACGGGGGTGACCGCCTGAACGCGCCCCGAGAAGCTCACGCCAAGCGACAGGCGAAGGTCGCCCACCATCGGCGTCTTGAACAGCACCTCGAAGGAACCCGGGGCCTCCTCCTTGAGACCGAGGTAGGCGGGGCGAACCTCGTGGGCGAAGCTGACTGACGCCAAGCAAGTGCTGAGCGTCACGACGGCGAGCGCATCCACCGAAAACGCGCATGCAAGCTTGGCTAGGCTCACGGCCCGGCTCATGGCCTTGCGCCGTCTCTGCCGAGAAGCCGCTCAACAGCAGGGTCGATGCCCACACGGTACTTGTCGCGGAGCTTCGCCAAGTATGCCGCCTTGGTGTCTCTCTCCCGCTCGCGCCGCCAATCGCTCATCACCACGTCGGAGACGTCCTCGAAAGGCCGCGCGCCGCCCGGACGAACGTGTGTAGCCTGCACCAGATGGAGGCCGTAGGCCGACTTCACCGGGCCGCTCCAAGCGCCGGGCGGCGCGGCGAACAGGGCGCGTGCGAAGTCGGGACCGAAGAGGCTGGCCACGGCAGGCCGGTCGACATCCTCGTAGCTGTCGTCGAGCGGCATCGGATCGCCTTCGACGGGTGCGCCGGTGGCGGACACCCGGATCAGCGCCGCGGTCGCGTCCGCCTCGGCCACCAGGCGCCGCTGCGGGCTGAAGAACACATGCCGAAAGGTGATGCGCGGGTCCTTTTGGTAGCGCTCGGCGTGCTCGCCGTGGAAGCGGCGCAACTCGTCCTCGGACGGGTCGGCGATGCGCGACGTGTCCTCGACGATGAACGTCAGCTTTTGCGCCAGCCGCCGTCGCACGACGGTGTCGTCCCGGTCGAGGCCGAGCGCACGGGCCTCGCGCGCCAGGAGCTCCTCTTCGGTTAGCGTGGCGAGGAGACCGGTCATCTCCTCCGCGGTCGGCGTCCTCCGCCATTGACTGGCGAAAGTCTCCCGAAGCCACCGCACCTGCCCTTCGCCGATCGTGAGCGGCTGGTCGGGAAGCGAGGTCTCGGCGCCTCGGTTCGCCCAATCGTAGCCGCCGAACAGAATGGCGCCGGCTATCGTGAAGTGGAGCAGCGGCTCTCTCAGAATGTTCATCGCGCGGGCTCCTGGCGATGGCCCCGCATGTCAGCGGAGCGTGGCATGGGTACCAACAAAGTGGAGATGTCGTCTCGTCCGCCCAGCTCGTTTGAAGCGGCGGCCATCGCGGCTCGCCGACGGTTGCAGATGCGCGGGTTTCGGGAGCACGTGTGCTTCAGGACAGTCTGGACCGATCAGGACTTTTGTGCGGCGGGGAATAAATATGGATCAGCTATGAGGGAACCGTTGGCGCAGCCGGAGCCCGTCTTCGTGAACGAACGTCCTTAGAGCGCAGAATCCGGCAACGGGAACGACGAGGATGGGCGGAATCTAGCTGTAAGCGGACCGTCTGCCGCCGTGCAGCCCGAAGCAGTCGAGGTGAAGGCTGATGAGGAACAAGGCCCGTTCCAACCGCTTCGGCCAGCGTATTGACTTCCCGTCGGACATTCAAAGGTCTTGCGTGTGCGGCTGGGGCTCAGGGCCGCTCACCCGAAAACTTGATCGCGCACACCGTCTTTCCGGCTTCGTCCGTGACCCACATACGCCATTCGGGGCTTTTCCAGAATTTGCGGCCGGCCTCTCTCAGTATTTCGCCTGCCGTCACGACCGCCTCGCCGCGCGCTTCCTCTAGGCTGGGAAATTCCGTCCCCTCTTGGTCGATGATGTCCACGCTGTCGTGGACGTGAAAGAAGTACCGAGGCACGCGCGTCAATGCGCGCGCGTCCAAAGTGTTGCAATAACATGGGTCAAGGGTGATCCGGCGAGCCTAACCACCGCCCCGCGTCTTTCTGCCGCCTGGGTACACATAGGTAAATGTCTGACGATCCTGGATGACGGCCCGGCTGTACCGCCCGCGCCGGTGCTGCCGTCTGCGGCCGCGACTCCCGGGAGCTGACCGCGATGCCGTCCATGGCTAACCCGCCCCCGGCCTTGGCAAAGGAGCTGCGCCACTGCCTCGCCGCCGCTATCTCAGATTTCAAGGCATATGACGTCCCAGCGGTCTGCAAGCGGCTTGGCCTGGGCGACGGCACGGCTGAAGAGGCATTCTCGAGCAAGTACAAGTACGCCTCGTCCCGGATCGCGTCCCGATCACTTGACGAGGTGCTGGGCGCTGCCCGCGCGCTTCTTGCTGAGCATGAAGACTTCCCGCTCACAGAGGCGGCCCATAAGGTCGAGGAGACGAGGGTCACCACGATCAGTGAGATCACGCGCCGCCGAATCGCCGCTCTGTTCGACGGGAAGTCCCTTTGCACTGAAATTGAAGAGATCGATCTGCTACGCCGCATTTGGCCGATTGAAACGATGCCGTCTGTTTACCAAAGCTCGGACAGGCATCTTGCCGACGATATCCGCCAGCACACCATCAACAATGACGATTGGAGCAACCGGGAGTTACTGGAGAACCTAGGGGCGTTCACCTGCTCGCAAGCGCAGTTTTTCAGGTTCCTTGAGCATGTCACCGATCCGCTCGCGCAAAAGCCGGAGAGGCAAGCCGAACTGGTTGCGAACATCAACGTCTATCTCGCCCACGATCACTACAGATTGCTGCAGATCCGCGAGGCTTCAGGTTGTCCGTATTACGCGGTGAAGCCCGCTCCAAAAGGTTCGCCCGCGGACGCGGCAATAACCGAGGTCCTGAAGGCCTTCGACCCGGGGGACATCCACGGCCGGTGGGAGGCAGCCATGAAGCGGCGTGAGACCGAACCAGCCGGCGCGATCACGCTCGCCCGCACTCTGCTCGAGGATGTCTGCAAATGGATTATCCACGAAGCCGGAGAGGAATGGGCTGAGAGCGACGACCTCCCGATTCTCTACCGGAAGCTCGCCAAGATCCTCAAACTCGCCCCGGACGACCACACCGAACAGGTGTTTAGGCAGATCCTCGGCAGCTGCCAGTCCATTGTCGAAAGCTTGGGATCGCTGAGAAACAAGCTGGGCGACGCCCATAGCATCGGCCCCCGGCGAGCCCGCCCCGCACCCCGTCACGCGGAGCTGGCCGTGAACCTGTCGGGCGCGATGTCGACCTTTCTAGTATCGACTTGGAAGGCAATGCAGGACAACGGCTGAACCCGGCCACTCGCTCCAACACCGGTCTGGGTGCCGCGGTGCTTCCCAAGCGCTGAGAGCCAGAGGGATGGTACCGAGGGGCGCCAAAGAGGCCCTGGGCCGGAACCTGTACTGCAGGCTCTTGGTCCAGCAGTGGACCTTGGTGCGCAAGGGTGCGGAACTCAAACACAAGGCAGGGATCGAGCAGGAGCTGCACCGCTTCGAGCGATTCCAGAATGGAGCGTGAGGCGGCGAAGTTTCTAGAACATGGCGCGGCCTCAGCGCCATGTCCGTTGGAAGCGCCTCGATCATCAACAGATGCCGGTCGGGGCGGCCGCTCCCTCCCCGATCCGTGTAGCTGCAGCCGAGCCGGGCCCGTGGTGGCGATGTCGTCGTGAGCGTCGTCGGGCCTCAGCGAGCCTAGCCGAGCCGATAAAGGAGGGATTGTAGCCTCAATCCGGTTCGTCGCTGTGTCAGGGGGTTACTGGGTAGCAAGTACGCGATACACATGCACGCGAGAGCAATTGAGGGCTTTCGCGATGGCGGTGGGCCCACTGCCAGTGGCGTGCATCGTCCTGATCTTCTCGTGGTCGAGGCGACGCTTGCCGCCTCTGTAGACTCCCGCCCGCTTCGCCTTGTCTATCCCTTCCCGCTGGCGCTCCCTCATGAACCGCCGCTCCATCTGGGCGACCATCCCGAGGACGGTGAACAGCATGTGGCCGGTCGCCGCCCTCGTGCTGACGTGCGGGTCGAGGACCGTCACGTTCGCCCCCTTTTGCTCCACCTCGTGCACGATGTTGAGGACATCGCGGGTGTCTCGTCCGAGCCGGTC
>JAJFBI010000756.1 GCA_020697385.1 Microvirga sp.
TGCTCTCAAGATCGAGAAGGCGATCGTGGCTGGCTGCGATTGGGGCGCGCGCACCGCAAACATCATCGCGGCGCTCTGGCCGGAGCGTTGCAAGGGCCATGTCTCCGTGAGCGGGTATCTGATCGGCAGCCGCGAAGCGAACAGGATGCCGCTGCCGCCGAGGGCCGAGCTCGAATGGTGGTATCAATTTTACTTCGCCACGGAACGCGGCCGCGACGGTTACGACAAATACCGGCGCGATTTCTCGAAGCTCATCTGGCAGCTCGCCTCGCCGAAGTGGGATTTCGATGACGCCACGTTCGATCGCAGCGCGGCGGCCTTCGACAACCCCGATCACGTCAGCATCGTGATCCATAACTACCGTTGGCGGCTTGGACTCGCTGAGGGCGAGGCGAAGTACGACGAGCTCGAAAAGCGGCTCGCCGCTTTCCCAGCCATTGAGGTGCCGACCATTACACTCGAGGGCGATGCGAATGGCGCTCCGCACCCCGATCCCCGTGCCTATGCGAAGAGGTTTTCCGGCAAGTACGAGCACCGGCACATCACGAGGTTTTCCGGCAAGTACGAGCACCGGCACATCACGGGCGGCATCGGCCACAACCTCCCGCAGGAAGCTCCGGGAGACTTTGCTCAGGCCGTCGTCGACGTCGCGACCCACTGATCGGCAGGAGGACAGGATCATCACCTATCTTCCCACGACAGCCGGGCTACCGCTGGTCGCGCCTTACGACGACATCCTGAGTGAGGCCGCGGGCCGAGGCGATCGTGACAGCGCTCGACGGGTGCGTCCGCGGGCACGTGCTGCTGCCCACAGCCAAGTTGGCGCAGGCCGCTCAGACGAAAGCCAAGTTCTGATTACCGCGGCGTTGGAGACGTGGCGCAACCTCCCGTGACTCTTCCAAGCCCCTCGGATGAGGGAAGACTACCGAAGCAGCGATCTCAAAGCGCCGCAACACTAACGAGGGACTCGACCAAAATGATCACAGTTCTAAGGACCATCATTGTCGCCGCCGCGGTTGCGTTCGCGTTGTCGGCCTCTTCCGCGTTTGCACAGGCGCAACCTGGAGCAGCAACACCAAGTGTACTGCCCTCCGGCGGCGGGCAGGCGCTCATCGACACGTCGGACAGCGCGCTGCTCCTGCTCGATCATCAAGCCGGCCTCTTTCAGACCGTAAAGGACATCAGCATCACCGAACTGCGCAACAACACGATCATGCTCGCGAAGCTAGCGACGCTCCTGAAGATCCCGGTGATCACCAGCGCATCTGAGCCCGGCGGCCCGAATGGGCCGCTAATGCCGGAAATCCATGAGTTCGCGCCGCACGCGCAATATGTCGGCCGCAAGGGCGAGGTGAATGCTTGGGATAACGACGATTTCGTGAAGGCGGTGCGCGCGACCGGCAAAACGACGCTGATCATGGCGGGGGTCTGGACCAGCGTCTGCGTAATGTTCCCGGCGCTCGACGCCAGAGCAGCAGGCTTCAAGGTCTACGCTGTGATCGACGCTTCCGGGGACCCGAGCGAGCTCGCCTCGCGAACCACCCTGGCGCGCTTCATCCAAGCCGGCGTCATTCCGACCTCCACAAACGCGGTCCTGTCCGAGACCCATCGCACCTGGAACCGGCCCGAGGCGGCGGGGCTCGCGAAGCTCTACGCCATCGTCGCGCCGAACTACGCGGGGGTGATTGAGCGTTATCAGAAAGCCCAGGAGGTCGCGAGAGCTTCGAAATGAGGCCTTTGCTAGGGGCGATCCAGTGCCACCGCTGTCCGGATCGCCGTTTCGTGAGCCCGTTTCCATCATCACCCTCAGGAGCTCGAGATGAGCAGCACTCACGTTCTCCGCAAAGCGATCGAGGCCCCGAGGACACGGCCGATCGACATGAAGCCCGAAGTCGCCGTAATTCCTGCTTCGGGCGTGAGGAATAGCGCGAGAGCGGCAATCGTGCGCTTAGCTTTTGCCGCGGTGCTCGTCTCCGCCGCGAGCTTTCAGGCTCGGGCACAGAACTGCCCTCCCGGGTACAAGGTTGCGGCCGGCGCGTGCGTGCAGTCCTGTCCCGGTGGGTATGAGGACACCGGCCGCATCTGTGTGTATCGCCGGCAAGGCGGGGGCGGCGGATCGTGATCAACGCCTCAATCGTGTACCTTCGACCATGGGAGCGCCGCAATGACCCGCCGCTTCGACGCAATCATCATCGGGGCTGGGCAGGCCGGCCCGCCGCTCGCCGATCGGCTCACGCGGGCGGGAATGAAGGTCGCCTTGATTGAGCGGAAGCTCTTTGGCGGCACCTGCGTCAATACCGGTTGCACGCCGACGAAGACGCTGGTCGCCAGCGCCTATGCGGCGCATCTCGCCCGTCGCGGTGGCGAGTATGGCGTCCTCCTGGATTGCCCCATCAAGATCGACATGGCGCGCGTGAAGGCGCGGGCCGACACCGTCTCCGCCAACTCCCGCACAGGCGTTGAGAAGTATCTGCGCGGAATGCGCGGCTGCACGGTCATCCAAGGCCATGCCCGTTTTGAGGGGCCGGATGCGATCCAGGTCGGCGAAGAGCGGCTGAGCGCACCGCTCATCTACATC
>JAJFBI010000138.1 GCA_020697385.1 Microvirga sp.
CGGCCCATGCGGGAGTGGTTCCGCGAGATCACGGCGCTGAAAAAGCTTGCATCCCAAGGCGATTCCGCCAAAGACGACGATGCGTCTTCATAACGTTTGTTGAAGGCATTCCCTACCGTTCGGAGTTCCCATCATGTCCGAAGCGCCCACCACGCTTCAAACCGCCGATATCATGGAGATCCTGGAGCTGCTACCGCACCGGTATCCCTTTCTCCTGGTCGACAAGATCATCGAGATCGACGGCGACAAGTCGTGCATCGGCATCAAGAACGTCACCTTCAATGAGCCACAATTCACGGGCCATTTCCCCTCGCGTCCGATCTTTCCGGGCGTTTTTCTGATCGAGGCGATGGCTCAGACGGCAGGAGCCATCTGCGTGAAGGCCAAGATGGCCGAACAGGCCAAGCCGAAGCAGGTGTTTTTCATGACGATCGACAAGGTGAAGTTCCGCAAGCCGGTGGAGCCGGGCGACCGGGTCGAGTTCCACATGCGCAAGCTGAACAACCGGCGCAACATGTGGTGGTACAAGGGCGAGGCGAAGGTCGATGGCGTCCTCGTCTGTGAGGCTGAAGTCAGCGCCATGCTGGTGAACGACTGATGGAAACGGTGATTCATCCGAGCGCGGTCATCGAGGACGGCGCCAAGATCGGTCCGGGTGTAAAGATCGGTCCGTTCTGCACGGTCGGTCCCGAGGTAGAACTCGGCGAGGGCTGCCAGCTCCTCAGCCATGTTGCCCTGGCAGGGCGTACCACCGTAGGGGCCAGGACACGGATCTTTCCATTCGCCTCCATCGGCCACATTCCGCAGGATCTGAAGTACAAGGGCGAGGCCTCGACGCTCGAAATCGGCGCCGATTGCATGATCCGCGAAGGCGTGACCATGAACCCCGGCACCGAGGGCGGCGGCCTCCGCACGGTGATCGGCGATCGCTGCGCATTCCTGGCCGGCTCCCATGTGGGCCACGACACCAAGGTCGGGAACGACTGCATCCTGTCGAACAACGTCATGCTGGCGGGCCACGTCACGGTTGGCAATTTCGTGATCTTCGGCGGTGCCTCCGCGGTGATCCAGTTCGCCCGCGTCGGGTCCCACGCCTTCGTGGGCGGCATGTCGGGCCTAGAGAACGACCTGATTCCCTATGGCATGGCCATGGGCAACCGGGCGCATCTCGCTGGCCTCAACATCATCGGCCTGCGCCGCCGCGGCTTCACCCGCGAGCAGATCCACGAGATCCGGCGCGCCTACCGGCTCCTCTTTGCGGACGAAGGAACGCTGGCCGAGCGGGTTGAGGACGTGGCTGGCGAGTTCGAAAGCCACCCCTTCGTGCACGAGATCCTGGACTTCATCCGTGCCGGAGGCGACAGGGCGATCTGTACGCCGCGGGATCCCGTCAGTACAGCCGGATGATGCCCCAAGGCCCCATCGCAATTCTCGCCGGGGCCGGGCAGCTTCCCATCCAGCTCTTGGACCATCTGGAGCGGACGGGGCAGGACGTCCGGATTCTGGCCTTTCGCGGATTCGCGGAGGCCGAGCTGCAGCGCCGCGCCCACGCCAGAGTCGATCTTCTCGATCTCAAGACGATCATGAGCACCCTCGAGGGCTGGCGGCCACAAGCCGTCTCTCTCGTTGGGGCCGTTCGCCGTCCCGGATTTTCAGCGCTGCTTAGCGCCTACTCCCTCCTTCGCAACATGCACGAGGTGAGGGAGGTGATCGCCCGCGGGGATGATCAGGTACTGCGCGGTGCCGTGATGCTCCTGGAGGAGCGGGGACACCGGGTCGTCGGTGCCCATGAGCTTGCCCCCGACCTCGTGGCATCCCGCACGCTCACCGGTGCGCGGCAGCCGGGAGCCGACGATCATGGGGCCATTGCCTTCGGGCTG
This sequence comes from Microvirga sp., assembly GCA_020697385.1. GTDB lineage: Bacteria > Pseudomonadota > Alphaproteobacteria > Rhizobiales > Beijerinckiaceae > Microvirga. The sequence continues at coordinate 1,881 of JAJFBI010000138.1, forward strand.
GAGCTTCTCGCCTCCCTGTCGGATTTCGATATCGGCCAGGGAGCCGTCGTCGACCGCAGGCATGTTCTGGCAATCGAGGGGCCAGAGGGCACCGATCGCATGATCCGGCGGGTGAAGGGCTTGCGCCAATCCTGGTTTGGCCTTCGCCGCCGCGAGGAAGGCGGAGTGCTGATCAAGGCCGCCAAGCGCGGTCAGGATTTGCGGGTCGACATGCCGACCATCGGCCCGAGAACTGTGAGGGAAGCAGCCAAGGCGGGACTTGCCGGCATCGCCGTCGGAGCGGGATCCACCTTCGTGCTGGAGCAGGAAGAGACCTTGCGAACGGCCGATCGCCTCGGCCTGTTCCTCATCGCCGTCGATCTGCCCTGGATGGAGAAGTCGCTTGGCTGAGAACAAGCCGTTGACGGTCTGGATCGTGTCGGGTGAGGAATCTGGCGACCAGCTCGGGGCCAAGCTGATGCGCTCTCTGAAGGCGCGGCTCGGTGCCGAGCGTCTGCGCTTCGGCGGCGTCGGTGGGCATGCCATGAGGCAAGAGGGACTGAACTCTCTCTTCCCTCTGGAGGAGATCGCCGTCATGGGCATCGTTGCCGTAATCGCGCGGCTGCCCGCCATCCTCAAACGCATTCGAATGACGGCCGATGCGGTTGTCGCGGCAAAGCCCGACATGCTGGTGATCATCGACAGCCCGGATTTCACGCACCGTGTCGCCAAAGCCGTGCGCAAGCGAGCCCCAAGCATTCCCATTGTCGATTACGTCAGCCCCTCCGTTTGGGCGTGGCGGCCGGGACGCGCTGCGAAAATGCGCGCCTATGTGGACCACCTTTTAGCATTGTTGCCCTTCGAGCCTGAGGCGCATCAACGCCTGGGCGGCCCACCGACTACATATGTAGGTCACCCGCTCATCGAGCGTCTCGACGAGATCAGACCTGCACCCGGTGAGAGGCAGCGCGTCGAAGGTCAGCCCATCAACCTGCTTGTCCTGCCCGGCAGTCGCCGTTCGGAGGTCAGTCGGCTGATGGAGCCGTTCGGCGCCGCCCTGGCGCTGCTGAAGGAGCGCTCGGCGCGTCCTTTCGAGGTGACGATCCCGGCGGTTCCTCATGTGGCGGATGAGATCAGGGCACGGGCGGAGTCGTGGAGCGTGAAGCCCCGAATCGTCGAAGGCGAGGCGGCCAAGTGGGCTGCCTTCCGGCAGGCCGACGCGGCGCTCGCGGCCTCGGGCACCGTCACCCTGGAACTGGGGCTCGCGGGCGTCCCCATGGTGGTGGCCTATCGGGTCTCGAAGCTCGAGGAAGTGCTGAAATACCTGATCAAGGCGCCTTCCATCGTGCTCACGAACCTGGTGCTTGGCGAGAATGTCATCCCGGAGCTGATCCAATGGGACTGCACGCCGGAGAAGCTGGCCGGCGCCCTTCTGCCGCTGCTCAGCGACACCGCGGAGCGTCAACGGCAGATCGACGCGTTCGGCAAGCTCGACACGCTCATGAAGATTGGGGACGAGGCCCCGAGCGAACGCGCGGCGCGGATCGTGGAAGAGGTGCTGTCCGCTCGCATCTGAGCTGCCACTTGCCATCTGACATGAAAAAGGGGCCTTTCGGCCCCTTTTCTGTTCATCGTCTCGGACGCTCTTACCCGCGCTGGGCGACCGTCACGTAGTCGCGCTCAGGCGAGCCCGTGTAGAGCTGGCGCGGACGGCCGATGCGCTGGGATGGGTCTTCGATCATCTCGCTCCACTGGGCGATCCAACCGACCGTACGGGCCAGCGCGAACAGCACCGTGAACATGGAGGTCGGGAAGCCCATCGCCTTGAGGGTGATGCCCGAATAGAAGTCGATGTTCGGGTAGAGCTTCTTCTCGACGAAGTACTCGTCCTTGAGGGCGATCTGCTCGAGTTCCACCGCCACGTCGAGGAGCGGATCGTCCTTGATGCCGAGCTCGTTGAGCACCTCGTGGGTGGTCTTCTGCATGATGCGGGCGCGCGGGTCGTAGTTCTTGTAGACCCGGTGGCCGAAGCCCATGAGGCGGAACGGATCGTTCTTGTCCTTGGCCTTGGCGATGTACTCCGGAATGCGATCTGGCGTGCCGATCTCCTCCAGCATCTTCAGGGCCGCCTCGTTCGCGCCGCCGTGGGCAGGTCCCCACAGGCAGGCGATGCCGGCCGCGATGCAGGCGAACGGATTCGCGCCCGACGAGCCGGCAAGGCGAACGGTCGAGGTCGAGGCGTTCTGCTCGTGATCGGCGTGCAGGATGAAGATCCGGTCCAGAGCCCGCGAGAGCACCGGGTTGACCTTGTACTCCTCGGCCGGAACCGCGAAGCACATCTTCAGGAAGTTGGACGTGTAGTCGAGATCGTTCTGCGGATACACGAAGGGCTGGCCGATGGAGTACTTGTAGGCCATGGCAGCCAGCGTCGGCATCTTGGCGATCATGCGCATGGACGCGATCATGCGCTGGTGCGGATCTGAGATGTCCGTAGAGTCGTGGTAGAAGGCCGAAAGCGCTCCCACGCAGGCGACCATGATTGCCATCGGGTGCGCATCACGGCGGAAGCCGGTGAAGAACCGGTTCATCTGATCGTGCACCATGGTGTGGCGCGTGACGCGGTAATCGAAATCGGCCTTCTGGGCAGCAGTCGGCAGCTCTCCGTAGAGAAGCAGGTAGCAGGTCTCAAGGAAGTCACCGTGCTCTGCGAGCTGGTCGATCGGGTAGCCGCGATAGAGCAGGATGCCCTTGTCACCGTCGATATAGGTGATCTTCGACTCGGTGGCCGCCGTGGAGGTGAAGCCGGGATCGTAGGTGAACATCCCAGTCTGGCCATAAAGCTTGGAGATGTCGACGACGCTCGGGCCGATCGTGCCTTCTTTTACCGGCAGCTCCACGGACTTGCCGTCGACTGAAATGGTGCTGGTGCTGGAACTCATGCGTCATGGCCCTTTCAAAAGGAGGCCGGGCAGAACCTAGAGCAACCGGGGGAGCGGAGTAGGCCCTCGGGGCTGCCGAACCAGGGTTTGCCGGTCGGTCGGTTTATGGCGCCTTCGGTAGCTTATCCATAGGAAGGGGGCAAGCACGTCTAAAGGCGAGATCCACCCGCTATGCAGCGGGCGCATCCTTGGTCTGGTCGCGGAGCCGCAACAGGGTTTCGTCCTTGCCGAGAACCGCCATGACATCGAACAGCCCTGGCGATGTGGCGCGGCCGGTCAGCGCCGCCCGAAGAGGCTGCGCCACTTGCCCGAGCTTCGCCCCAAGAGCTTCTGCATGCTCGCGCACGACAGCCTCTACATTCTCGGCCGACCAGTCGGAAACGGCCTCAAGCTTTTCGGCAATGCCCACGAGCCGTACACGACCGTCAGCCAGCAGACTGGCGGCCTTCTCGTCGAGGTGAAGCGGCCGCTGCCCATAGAGGTAATAGGCACTGTCGAGGAGTTCCACGAGGGTCTTCGCACGTTCCTTCAGGCCCGGCATCGCGGAGATCAGTTTCTGCCGCAGAGCCGGCTTGAACGTGCGGCCGAGATGGTGCTCGTCCTTGTCCAGTTCCGGCAGCAGATCCTCCAAAGCCTGCACCAGGCGCTCATCATCGGCTTGGCGCATGTAATGCCCGTTGAGGTTCTCGAGCTTGGCGAAATCGAAACGGGCCGGCGAACGGCCGATGCTGCCGAGATCGAAAGCGTCGATCATCTCCTGTGTAGAGAAGATCTCCTGGTCGCCGTGGCTCCAGCCGAGGCGAACGAGATAGTTGCGCACCGCTTCGGGCAAGTAGCCCAGGCTGCGATACGCTTCGACGCCCAGGGCACCATGGCGCTTGGAGAGCTTGGCACCGTCCGGCCCGTGAATGAGCGGGATATGCGCCATCTTGGGCACGTCCCAACCCAGCGCCTGATAGATCTGCGTCTGGCGCGCCGCATTGGTGAGGTGATCGTCGCCCCGGATCACGTGCGTGACGTCCATGTCGTGGTCGTCCACCACCACGGCGAGCATGTAGGTGGGCGTGCCGTCCGAGCGCAGGAGCACGAGATCGTCGAGATCCTTGTTCTGCCACACCACGCGGCCCTGAACCTCGTCATCGACCACCGTCTCGCCCTCGGTGGGGGCCTTGAGGCGGATCACAGGCTTCACGTCCTTGGGGGCCTCAGAAGGATCCCGGTCGCGCCAGCGGCCGTCATAACGCAGGGGCCGACCCTCCTTGCGGGCGGACTCGCGCATCTCTTCCAGTTCTTGCTGGGAGGCATAGCAGTAATAGGCGCGGCCCTGGGCGAGCAGGCTCTCGGCCACCTCCTTGTGACGAGCGGCGCGGGAGAACTGATAGACCACGTCACCGTCCCAATCGAGGCCGAGCCATTGCAGCCCATCGAGAATGGCCGCGATGGCGGCGTCCGTCGAACGCTCCCGGTCCGTGTCCTCGATGCGCAGCAGCATCTTGCCTCCGTGCCGCTTGGCATAGAGCCAGTTGAACAGGGCCGTGCGTCCCCCTCCGATATGGAGAAAGCCGGTGGGAGAGGGGGCGAAGCGGGTGACGACGGTCATCGCAGGGGAACCTTGACTAAGAAATCTTGAGTGAGCGCGTTTCAACTCGCGGCCGTCCGACTCAATCCACAGGGCAGCTTGGGGCGGAGCGTGCGGTCGTCTAGCATGCAACCGAACCCGCGTTAAGCCGAAGGCGTGATGGAAGACAACCGAGGAAAGACCCGGCGGATCCCGCGCAGTTCAGCGCATGCCATGGCTTTGCCTCGGTCCTGGAACGCCGGCATCGAATGGAGGCTCCTCGATGGGCGTGGCTGGCTCTCGAACGCCATCGCCCATGAGATCGAGCAGCGCCGGCTCTTTCCCTGGATTCCCGTCTGTTTCGGCATCGGCATTCTCCTGTTCTTCCAGGCCGATGGGGCGCCCGCCCTCTGGGCGCCGTTGGGAGCTTTTGCCGCCTGTGTCGCGGCAGGCATCGTCCTGCGCCGAAACCTAACCGCATTGATCGCCATGATCGCGATGTCGGCCGTCTTTGCAGGCTTCTCGGCTGGCGTCATCCGTACCCGGAGCGTCGCGGCTCCGGCGCTCACCCGCGTCACCATTACAAGCATTGCCGGTTTCATCGCGGCAGTGGAGGACCGGGACAAGGGGCAGAGGCTTCTCATTCGGGTCGTGGAGATGAAGGACGTCGCAGAGGCTGAGCGTCCGCGACTTGTGCGCGTCTCCATACGCGCCGGGACAGGGCTGGTAGCCGGGGAGTTCGTCACCGGCACGGCCCGCCTGCTGCCGCCACCGGAGGCAGCCTGGCCTGGCGGCTACGACTTTGCGCGTGATGCCTATTACAAGGGGATCGGCGCGGTCGGGTCTATGGTGGGGCAGGTGCGGCGGGTC
>JAJFBI010000139.1 GCA_020697385.1 Microvirga sp.
GGCGACATTCGCTTCCTCGGCGTCGCCTCCTACGCGACGCCGGTGCTCTCGACCCTGCTGCTGGTGGTCGCCGGCTATGCGGCGCTGACCCTCTCGCTCGTGCTGGCCTGCGGCCTCATCGTAGCGGGAGCGCTCGTGGCAACGCTCACGCCGAAGAAGAGCGTCCCGGCATGACCCGGTGGGTGTAGCGGTAGGCAGTGCTGAAACCCAATGCTCCATAGAGGGAGCGGGCGATCTCGTTCTCCTCCCGCACCTGGAGATAGGCCGTGTGCGCCCCTTGCTCGCAGCCCCAGGCGATGAGGCTCGACACGACGCGGCGGCCCAAGCCGATGCCGCGAAGGTCCGGCGCCACCACGATGTCGTAGAGACCGATATAGCCCCGCTCCACCACCCCTAAGCCCCAGGCGACGGGCCTGTCGTCGAGGCTGAGCGTGGCGAAGGCCGCCTTCTGGCGGATGCGTGAGACGATCCGCATCAGGGTCTCGTCGTCGGCCTTGTCGCCGCCATAGGATCCCGCGGCCTCCCGCACCCAACGCTTGGAGACCTGCGGATCAAGAGCCACCTCGGGATCGCGCTCGCAATCCTCGCTGCTGATGGGCGCGGTGAGCACATGCGTCGCCTCGATCTCCTTGAAGCCGCGCTGCTTCAGGCGGTCGTCCACATCGGACGCCTCGACCCCGTTGAGGCGGAAGGTCGGGCGCACATTGGCCTCGACGAAGCGGGCCACCATGTAGTCGATCAGTTCGTCGTCGAGGGAAACGCCCGGACGGAACGGCGTCGCGGAATTGGCGCGCTTCGAATAGCCATCCGCAAGACGCAGAACCCAGCCATCATAGATTTGATAATCGAACGAGGGCCAAGCATTCACGAGGCGGCTCTCGAGTCCGATGATGAGGCTGTGATCGTTCATGAGGCCGTCCGCTCCTGCAGGATTCTGCACTACGTCAGAACCGGTTCTTCCATTCGCGCAAGGCTTGGAACACCTCCACGGGACCGGCTCCCTGCTTATCAACGGATTTCGCGAGTGTCGGCTCCCCGGCGCGCAGGAAAGGATTGGTCGCCTTCTCCTGCCCGATGGTCGACGGCACCAGGAAGCGGCCTTGCGCCTTGGCCTCCTCCGCCTCCTTGGCCCGAGCCTTCAGCGCCGCATTGTCCGGATCCGCCGCCAGCGCGAAGCGCGCGTTCGAGAGCGTGTAATCGTGCCCGCAATAGACCCGCGCCTCGTCCGGCAGAGCCGCGAGGCGCTGCAGCGAGTGCCAGAACTCCGCGTAGGTGCCTTCGAACATCCGCCCGCAGCCCAGCGTGAACAGGGTATCGCCGGCAAACAGCGCACGGTCCGCCGCGAACCAATAGGAGACGTGGTCGAGGCAGTGGCCCGGCGTCTCCCACACATGCGCCTGCATACCGCCCACATGCACCGTGTCGCCCTCGCGCACATAGGCATCGGCATGAGGTACCGCCTCGCGCGCCTTGACCGGCGCCACCACCCGGCAGCCCGTGCGGCGCTTCAGGCCGTCGATCCCCTGCACGTGATCGCCATGGCGATGGGTGACGAGGATGTCGGTGAGCTGCCAACCTTTTTCGGACAAGGCCGCCAGGATCGCGCCTTCGTCGGGCGCGTCGATGGCCGCGCAGGCGCCCGTGTTGGGGTCGTGGATCAGAACACCGATATTGTCCTGCAGGCAGAGAAAGGCGTGGATCTGGGCCGACATCGGGGAACCTTGTCTTGATGTGCTCTGAGCTATCATGGGACAGTCGGCCCGTGAAACCAGACCCGATTGGGCCGAGAACCAACCTGTTGAGGTCATGAGCATCGACATCACCGATCTGCGCGGCTTCTACGCCAGCCCCCTCGGGGCGGTGACGCGCCGCTTCGTGGGCCGGGCCGTCGACCGGTTCTGGGGCCCGTTGACGGGCTTGCGCGTGCTCGGCCTCGGCTATGCCCCGCCTTACCTCTCGGCCGTGAAGAATGAGAGCGAGCGCACGCTCGCCTTCATGCCGGCGAACCAGGGCGTGGTGAACTGGCCCCGCAGCGGGGCCTCGGCCTCGGCCCTCGTCGATCCCCTGATGATGCCCTTGCCCGAGGCTTCCATCGACCGGGTTCTCGTGGTCCATGCCCTGGAGACGGTGGAGAGCCCGAGCGAGCTCCTGCACGAGATCTGGCGCATCCTCACCCCGGGCGGGCGGATCATCCTGGTGGCGCCCAACCGGCGCGGCCTGTGGGCCCGGATGGACACCACGCCCTTCGGCTACGGGCAGCCCTACAGCCGCTCGCAGCTGAAAAGCCTCATGCGTCAGACCTGGTTCTCGCCGGAGGGCTGGGCCGAAACCCTTTACGTGCCGCCCTTGCGCAACCGCTTCCTGCTCCAGACCGCCCAGGCCTGGGAGCAGGTCGGCGCCGGCTTCTCCCTACCCTTCGCGGGGCTCCACATCGTCGAGGCGACCAAGCAGCTCTACCGGCCCGGCGCCGTGCGGGCCGTGCGGCGCTCGCGCCGGCTCTCCCCGGTTTTCGTCCCGGCTCCTGCCTCGCACCTAGGCTGATTGTCCTTGATTCCGCCGCGTTTTGCGGGACTAAGGCGGGCTCAACTTGACTTGGCAGCCCCGAAACGCCAGTGTCCGCCCCGCTTCGGCAGGGCTATAGGGCCACGCCGGTCTTCATTTCTATTAGAGCATCGTGCGGAAAAGTGGATCCGGTTTTCCGCTCGAACGATGCTCTCAAAAGGAGAAAGCATCGGGTTAGTCCCAAAAGTGCAAATCCACTTTTGGGCCCGATGCTGTAGAGTCTGATGCGCAGTTATCTCGATTTCGAAAAGCCCGTCGCGGAGCTGGAAGCCAAGGTCGAGGAGCTTCGTGCGCTCGGTGAGAACCGGGACGCCGTCTCCATTGCCGACGATATCTCCCGCCTGGAGGTCAAGGCCGCCGACGCCTTGAAGGATCTCTATGGCAGGCTCACGCCCTGGCAGAAGACCCTTGTGGCCCGCCATCCCCAGCGGCCGCATTTCGTCGATTACTGCGCCGGGCTCATCACCGAGTTCACCCCGCTCGCCGGCGACCGCAAGTTTGCCGAGGACGAAGCCATCGTCGGCGGCTTTGGACGCTTCCGCGGCCAGCCGGTCTGCGTGATGGGCCAGGAGAAGGGCCACAATACCGAGACCCGCATTCGGCACAATTTCGGCATGGCCCGCCCCGAGGGCTACCGCAAGGCCGTGCGCCTGATGGAGATGGCGGACCGCTTCAACCTGCCGGTGCTGTCGTTCGTCGACACCGCCGGGGCCTATCCGGGCATCGAGGCGGAGGAGCGTGGGCAGGCCGAGGCCATCGCCCGCTCCACCGAGATGCAGCTGTCCCTCGGCGTTCCCAACGTCGCTTTGGTGATCGGTGAAGGCGGCTCCGGCGGCGCCATCGCGATCGCCACGGCCAACAAGGTGCTGATGCTGGAGCACGCGATCTACAGCGTGATCTCGCCGGAAGGCGCGGCCTCGATCCTCTGGCGCGACGCGGCCCGGGCCCAGGATGCCGCCACCAACATGAAGATCACCGCCCAGGATCTCCTGCGGCTCGGCATCATCGATGGCATCGTGACGGAGCCAGTGGGCGGCGCCCATCGCGACCCGCAGGCGACCATCGAGGCCGCCGGCAACGCCATCGAGGAAGCCCTGCACGACCTCGGCAACATGGGACCGGCCGAAATCCGCGACCACCGCGCCGACAAGTTCCTGGCCATCGGCCGCAAGCTCTGATCCGGCCTCCCCCCATGACAGACGGAACCCGCACGATAAGGGCGGGCTCCGGCATCCTTGGGCCGTGCTTTACCTCCAAAGAGAGCTCTGCTCTCCAAAGAGACAGGCTGAAAAGCCGCCAAAAGCGGATTTTTTACCTTCCATTTACCACGACTCCATCATGGCCCCGCTTGCAGTAAGGGCGGGTTAAGGCTAACGATTTAGGGGTAAAGGGGAACTGTTTGGCAAAGGCGCTGGGCAGATCAAAAATTGCGGGGTCCCCATGATGAAGCGTATCGCATTGGCCGCGAGCCTGGTGCTCGCGCTTGCTGCCTGCCAGGACGATAATCTCTCCCGTGGCTCAACGCGCCACCTTGTGCCGATTCCGGCGACCACCATGGCGCTGATGTCGACCAAGGGCATGTCCAAGGAAGACCCGATCCTGATCCGGGCCTACAAGAAGGAATCGGAGCTGGAGATCTGGAAGCGCGGCTCCAACGGGAAGTACGCGCTCCTCAAGAGCTATCCGGTCTGCCGCTGGTCGGGCCAGCTCGGCCCCAAGAACCGCGAGGGCGACCGCCAGGTGCCGGAAGGCTTCTACACGGTCACCCCGGCGCAGATGAACCCCAACTCGAATTTCTATCTCTCGTTCGACACCGGCTATCCGAACGCGCTCGACCGCTCGATGGGCCGCAGCGGCGGCGACATCATGGTGCATGGCTCGTGCTCGTCGCGCGGCTGCTTCGCCATGACCGACCAGAACGTGGCCGAGATCTACGCCATTGCCCGCGAGGCGCTCGGCGCCGGCCAGCGCGGCTTCCAGTTCCAGTCCTATCCGTTCCGGATGACGGCCGAGAACCTGGCCAAGCACCGCCTCGACCCGAACATCGCCTTCTGGAAGAACCTGAAGGAAGGCGCCGATGCCTTTGAGGTCACCAAGGACGAAGTCCGGGTTGCCGCCGGGCGTGGACGCTACGAGTTCAACATCGATCCCGAAGCCGCCTCCGTCGTGGCGCAGAAGCGCGCACAGGACGAGCAGGAAGTGGCGGAACTCGTCGCCAAGGGCGAGAAGCCGATCAAGCTCGTCTACCACGATGGCGACACGCACGAATCCTTCCGCACGGCGCTGGCCAATGTCTCGGGCGTGACCGACACCCGGCTCGGCTACGTGAGCCGCACCGAGGGCATCTCGTCCGGCCCGCGGGTGGTCGCCCTCAACGACACCGGCAAGGAAGCCCCGGAGGCGCCGCCAACCGCCCTGGCATTCGCGTCCATGCGGGAAGTTCCCGTCCCGCAGGCTGAGACCCGCGCGGCCGTGACCCAGCAGACGGCCCCGGTGGCGGCTGCCGCAGCAGCTCCCGCGTCAGGAGAGACCCCGTTCTACAAGAAGATGTTCGGCGGCGTCGCCGATCTCTTCAGCACCTCGTCGGCGCAGCCGGTGGCTGAGACGGTCCAGGTGGCGCCAGTTGCCCCCGTTTCCAAGATGTCTCCGACCGCGAAGCCTGTGCCGCAGAAGCGGGCGCAGGCTGGAACAGCCGTGAAGGTCGCGAACGCGAACTGAACCGACGCATTATGATAAAGTCAAAGGCCCGCCTCACCGGCGGGCTTTTTCATGTGCTCCAGCCAAGCGCTGGCCGGAAACTTATCCGCTCGCGAACGGATTTCGAAAGCGAGAAGAGGTTCCGATGCTTTTGAAGTCACATCCTATTGTCCTGCCCGGCTTGGTGCGGCGTCAGATCGACGGCTTGGCGCAGACGCTTCTTCAACCGGCGAAGACCGTCGATTTCTCGGTGCCGGCGGGCGAACCGGCACTGGTTGCCCCCGACTCAGTCTCCTGGCGCATCTTCAAGAATCCCGTCTCGCTCTTCATCGGCGGTGTGGCGGCCGTTCTGCTCGAGTTCGGCGAACCGCGCGTTCGGGACGGCGTCTGGCAGCACAGCAACTTTCGAACTGACCCGCTGAAGCGCCTCCAGCGGACCGGTCTCGCGGCCATGGTGACGGTCTATGGTCCGCGCTCCAAAGCGGAAGCCATGATTGCCGGCGTGGTCAGGCAGCACGAGCGCGTGAAGGGCGAGACCAGTGAGGGTGAAGCTTACCATGCCAACGATCCGGTTCTCCTCGACTGGGTGCAGGCAACGGCCGGCTTCGGCTTCACGGAGGCTTACCATGCCTATGTGCGGCACCTGAGCTCAGGCGAGCGAGCCGCGCTCCTCACCGAGTCGCTGCCGGTCGCGCGGCTGTACGGCGCGGTCGGAGCGCCTGCCTCGCAGCAAGAGCTCAATGCGCTTTTCGAGGCGATGAAGCAGAGGCTTGTCCCCTCGCCCGTGATTGACGAGTTCCTGGCGATCATGAAAACGGCCCCACTCCTGCCCGGGCCGGCCCGCCCGCTTCAACGGATGCTCGTCAGGGCTGCCGTGGACATCCTGCCGGCCTGGGTGCGCGAGCGTCTCAGGCTCGGCCCGACTTGGTCCCTGAACCCGGTCGAACGCGCGCTCGTGCGAACCATCGCGAGGGCGAGCGACAAGGTGGTTCTGCCGTCCTATCCAGCCGTTCAGGCCTGCAGGCGTCTCGGCCTGCCGGACACCTACCTCTATGGATAAGGTTGGAACGAAAAAACCCGGCACGAGGCCGGGTTTCTGTTGCTGCCGATGTGGAGCCGCTCGATCATCCGAACAGGGCATCGATGGCGTCCTGGGAGGTGCGGTTCGGATCGCTGTCCAGAGCCGGTCCGTTCAGGAGAGCCTCGTCCCCTTCCCGCTCCGGCATTTGGAAAGCTTCCACGTCGTTGAAGCTCTCCAGTCCGCCCCAGATCTGCGCCATCTGGGTCACGCGCTCCTCGATGAACTTCATGGAGCCTACGACCTTGCTGATGCGCTGGCCGGTAATGTCCTGGAAATTGCAGGCCTCGAAGATCGTGATCACCCGGTCCGAGATCTGCCGAGCCATCTCGGCGTCTGGGCCGGATAACTGGGAGGCAAGCTTCCCGGTAATCTCGTCGATCTCTTCGGCGGCCGCCAGGATGCTGTTGGTAGCAGCCTCCGTGCCGCACACCACGGCTCCGAGTTCATCGGTGACGCTCGTCACCTGCCCGCCCGGGCTGTGGGAGTGCAGGGTCGCGATCTCGCGCTTGGTGCGCTGGATCGATTCCGTGATGGCGTCGAGCTCGTCCTTGAGGTGAAGCGCCTCGCGCAGATCGGTCCGGATCTGATCCAGAAGAGCCTTGGAGGCCCCGCTGCTCGGCTCGAGGGCCGCGTGGATCGCCGCCATGCCGCGCATGATCTCGGCATGTCGGCGGGCCGCGATGCTCTCGCGGGACTGGGCCAGGAGATCCAGGCTCAGGGGGTCAAAGGAAACAGGCGGTGGGAGACGCATGGCGGCTACTCACCCAGCACGGCGGCGATCTTCGAGCGCAGGGTATCGGCGTTGAAGGGCTTGACGATGTAGTTGTTGACGCCGGCCTGCTTGGCCGCGACCACGTTCTCGGTCTTGGCCTCGGCGGTGATCATG